>JBMYJC010000154.1:0-5522 GCA_049594055.1 Luteibaculum sp.
TGTTGTTGCTGGCGAAATTGATTTGATTGTTTTGCTCCCAGGCAAGCTTGATGAGAGGCTTTTGGCAATTGTTATTGATGAATATGGAGGGTCTTTGGGTTTAATAACGCTAGAGGATGTGGTGGAAGAAATTGTAGGCGATATTTCTGATGAGTTTGATGATGACGAACTGGTTTACTCTAAAATAGATGAAGCCACCTACATCTTTGAGGGCAAAACCCAGTTGGTAGACATTTACAAGATCCTAAACATTAGTGGGGAAGATATTGAGGAGGCTAGTGGCGACAACGGAACCATTGCTGGTTTTGTGGTAGAAATTGCAGGCAAAATCCCTTTAAAAAACGAGAAAATCCGCTTTAGGAACTGTGAAATCACCGTGGAGGCGGCAGACAAAAGGAAGGTGAAACGTGTAAAACTGAAGATCGTAAAGGATGAAAATGTTGAATCTTAGGACTTTAGGCTTTCTTTTCTTCCTTGTGATGCTGGTAGCATGTTCTTCCAACCCTACTCCTAAGCCACCCGCTTACGTTCGCGTTGATTTCCCCGAAAAAACCTATCGCGATTACCAACCTGCTGACTGTCCATTTGAATTTGAGATTCCCGACTACGCCAAAATTGAGAAAGACAGCAACAGCTGCGATTTTATCATAGAATTTCCAAAGTATCGAGGTGAGGTATTTTTCCACTATCTGCCCATTACCCAAGAGGCCAGTTTGCAAAACCTTTTAGACGACATGCACAAGTTGGCTTATCAGCACCAGGTAAAAGCCTCCTCCATCAATACCCGGGCTAGTGAAGACACCGCCTCAAACAAGTACATCCTAGAATATAGCCTGGAAGGAAATGTAGCCTCCAACTTCCAATTCTGCATTACAGATTCCACCCAAAAATTTGTGCGTGGCTCACTTTATTTTAGAGCAAAGCCCAATCAAGACTCTTTGCAACCTGTATTGGATTACATCCGAAAGGATTTGGATCGAATGATCTCCAGTTTTAAGTGGAAGTAAAGGAATCAGGGAATTTTCTCCGCTAAAACAACCAGATTCTCGTTTTGCTGCGTGGTGCAAATGAGGTATTCCTCTCCACCAGGTTTTAATTTAAAGCGAGCACTAATTTCATTTGCACTCAACGGGTAATTCTTGGAAATCACATGTAAATGCTTTCCGATGTAGGGCTTTAGAAACTTTTTTAAAGCGGTTCTGGATACTTGTTTAATCCGAAAATTTCTGAAAGCTCCATTTTCCTTAGCTCTTGTAGAAGTATATACCCAAGAATTGTTGTCCAGCTTTTTGTAACCATAGTTAAATGCTAGTTCATCGGAGATGGCGGCTTTTAAAAAAGCCGGTTCAGGAATGTGTAATTGGTCTAATACCTCTGTTGTCAACTCCACGGTATTTCCCCCATCTTCTTTCTCATAGAATAGCAGCGAAACATCATCCACCCAAATTACTCCCTGTTTAGATTGTCCATTTCTTTTTATTAAAGCCAAAATTTCCTTCACCTCTCCCTTTACTTGTACCACCCACGTTTCAAGTGGGTAATTGCCTGGAACCTGATCCGCTATTTGTTTTAGGTCTTCCATAGGAGATAACTTCAACAAAACTGCTTCAACCTCGCTCCTATTTAAGTTTTCTAATATGGTCTGTGGTGATGGGGCATAGTTTTCCCACGAAATAAATCGCTGCTTATTGGCGTCTCTTCGCTGTGGATCTGCATATAGAAGGGTTCCAGGTTCCAAACTGTTTTTTATCCACTCCAATCCATTTGCATGCACAGTTTTTGTTTTTAGCCCAAGCAAATCGAAATTTAGCGCTGCCATCTGCTGCAGTTCCAAATCCTGTTCGATATGGCAGTAGTCAAACTCTTTTGATAAAACCAGCGCATCTAGGCCCCATCCGCCTGTTATATCCACTACTTGTTGAATGGAAATACAATTTAACAGTGCCAATTTAGCTTTGGCGCTCCCCAGCGAGGAACATTGCTCCAGATTGTGTTTTGGTGGGTAAAGTATTCCTACTCTTTCTACTAGTTCTGGATGTTTTGTTTTCATTGCCCTGAGTCCATGCCATTGGCGGGCAATCGTTTTAGCCTCCAACCCTCTCACTTCCTTTCCGGAGAGCAAAATTTTATTCAGCTCTTTCTGAGGTAAATCCCTAATCCACTCCTGAATCTGAGTACGCTTTAGTATTTCTTGCTGCTGTTTAAGATCCATGTATAGGTTAAAGTAATACAAGCTTAAATTTTATCCATGGAATGGGCTTTACCTTTGTGCCTCTTAATCCACCCAATGAATCAAACAGAAAGAAGAATGCTCTGGGTTCTGGCCGCCATCCAGTTTACGCACATCATGGATTTTATGATCATGATGCCCTTGGGCGACCGACTGATGGAAGCCTTTAGCATCTCTCCAGCGCAATTTAGCTTAATCGTTTCAGCGTACACATTTAGTGCTGGGATTAGCGGTTTCCTTTCTGCCTTTTTTATTGATCGTTTTGATCGAAAATCAGCTCTTTTCTTTCTGTATTGCGGATTTACAGTAGGAACATTCTTTTGTGCACTATCCCCTTCTTATGAGATCCTGTTGTTGGCAAGAACTTTAACCGGTGCATTTGGCGGTGTGGCGGGCGCCATGATCCTCACCATAATCGGTGACACCATCCCGCTCAATAGAAGATCTGCCGCTATGGGTTTTGTTATGGCGGCATTTTCGGCATCCTCTGTTTTTGGGGTTCCTTTTGGGTATTACCTGGCAGAGTTGTCTAGCTGGCACGCGCCATTTTTCCTGTTAGCTGGTTTTGGAGCGCTTATCAGTATTGCTCTTTACTTATACATACCTAAGCTTACAGGGCATTTAGAAGGAACGGTTCCCTCCCATAGAAGACTAAAAATCCTCACCAACATTGGCAAGGATAAAAACCAAATGACGGCTTTACTTTTTATGATCCTTCTGATGTTAGGACAGTTTACTGTTATCCCATTCATTGCTCCATACATGGAAAGAAATGTTGGTTTTGAAGGCACCGAGATCACCCTTATTTATTTATTAGGTGGAGCAATAACCATTTTTACCTCTCCCAGGATTGGAAAACTCGCGGATAAAATAGGTCACAAAAAAACCTACTTCATTTTTGCGCTTATCAACCTTATTCCCATTCTAATAATCACCCATTTTCCGCGTTCTCCCATTGGATATGCGCTTATAGTTACCTCTTTGTTTTTTGTAACATCGGGTGGAAGATATATTCCAGCTCAAACCCTGATAACCTCGGTTGTAAAAAAGGAAAACCGAGGTAGTTTTATGAACATTTCTAGCAGTGTACAGCAATTAGGGGCCGGGATTTCAAGCTTAATTGCAGGGATGATTGTGATTGAAAACCCGATAACCAAAGAATTGGGCAACTACAATTATGTAGGATACATAGCTGTTGTAGCCTCTCTTTTCGCTATTTATATTTCGAGGTTTATCATTCCCAAAAACTAAAAAAGCCGGCAAAGCCGGCTTTAAGTAGTTGTTTCAAGTCTATTCTATTTACTCCTCAATGGTAGCTACCGCCTTAAACTTAATGGTAATTACCGCATCAAAGGTGTAGGTCTTAGAGGTTTGATTTTCCCCCGTATAAGTGGTAATAAAGTAAGCTCCCTTTCCACTTTTTAAATCCTCCAACACATCGCTAATCCCGTTTACATTGATATCTGCACCCGAAATAACAATGGGTTTGGTATTCTCAATTTCTTCCAGGGTGGTAAACTCGTTGTTGCTGTTTAAAAGTGGGTGAATAAAAACAACCTCACTAATAGGGTCTTCTTTCCTGAGTGAAGCCTCGGCTTTGGCCTTAACAAAAGCAAGCGAATCGATAATATTTAAGTTGGAAATATCAATTAGAATTTGTTCTACTTCCAAACTAGATACCTTATCAAGATTTTTCTTTAAATCTGGATCTACATCCGCATCAAAGAAATTTGTATCGGTAATTTCTGATGCCGACACATTACCAGGAATTTCAACATTTTTAGTTATGGTGTACTCAATGGGAATATCGAGATCAAAACTTGTTTCCTCACAGGAGTTGAGTAAAGCAAGAGTTAATACTGCGAATGAAAAAAACGCTAACCTCTTCATAATCAATCGAAAATAATTTTTGCAAAGGTAGGGAATGTATTTATCACCTCCTTTTTTGATGTGGCTCAAATGCTCTTTTTATCGATTAAGGGTTTACTTTTATACGCTTTCCCCAAAGAATAAAAGCCCCTTGCAAGTAAACAATTAGCAATGCTAAGGCGCCAATTTGATGCGCAGAACCCCAGAAGACCGAGATATCCCCATTTCTTGCATCCAAGAGCGTAATTATTCCGAGACTCACTTGAAAAAGCACTACCAGAATAAGTTTTAACCACGGAGTTCCAAAAGGATTAATGTGTCTTAATCTGATGGCTATCCAAATAGTTATTCCTGCAAGAAGCAATGCGAAGTTTCTGTGGATAAATTGGATGGTATCCTTATGGTTAGTAAGGTTATTCCAGGCCCCTTCGAAGGGAGCAAAATTCTCTGGAACAAAGCTGCCATTCATTAGCGGCCAGGTATTATACATCAATCCTGCATCCATTCCAGCCACAAAGGCTCCATAAATTATTTGAAGACCTAAAAATGCGATTCCCAACATGTAGAACGACTTAAATCTACTGGGATATTGAAATTCCTGGTTACGGAATTCAGGGCCCAACTTTAAATAGGTCCAATACACGTACGAGAAAAGTGAAAAGGCAGCAATAAGATGGATGGCTAAACGGTAATGACTCACATCTGCACGTTCTGATAAACCACTACTCACCATAAACCATCCCAAACTGCCAACGGCTGCGCCACCAAGAAGAATAAAAAATCCACGCAGCTTAAGTTCTTTGTTTAAGTAGCCTTTAACCCAAAACCAGATGAATGGAATTATAAAAACGAAGCCCATCAATCGGCCCCACAATCGATGGATATATTCCCAGAAATAAATCCACTTAAAATCTTGTAAGGTAAAATGGGCATGACGAATGCTGTATTCCGGAATTTGCTTGTACTTATCAAAGGCTTCTTCCCAAGCCTCCTCTGTTGTGGGGGGGATGGTTCCCTTTATTACCTCCCACTCGGTAATACTCAAGCCCGAGTCGGTTAAGCGAGTTATACCACCAATTAGCACCATAATGGTTATCATGGCACAACCCACTAATAACCATGCTCTAACGATCCTATTTCCTTTCATCAATGAGCAAAAAAAAAGGTTTCTGCAATAGAAACCTTTATTAAAAGCTAAAGTTTGAGCTTACCGAAGCAAAGCTCTATTAATAACTTCAAAAATGTTTGGCAACGCTGGTAGAGCGATCTTTTTATCCAAGACCTGTTCTTCCGCCTTTTTTAAGCTTCCCTCCTCTTCTTTAATTTCTTCAAAGCTGGTCTCAGTTACAACGATTTCTACGGAATTCACCTTGTATTGCCCATCATTCAACTTTTCAATGGCCGCTATCAATTCCTTCTCAGT
>JBMYJC010000155.1:0-1848 GCA_049594055.1 Luteibaculum sp.
GTGTTGCTTTATTACTTCTTGCAATTCTTTCTCTAGGCTGGGATAGAGCTTGCCTTGCCAACGGCCATCGATGTGTTGCAAGACCATTTTTCCTTGTTGGTAGGATTGGGAAACTTGCTGATAATTTGTGCCCAAACAGGATTTCGAATTCCAAGCCAGGACTGCTAGATCTACTCTCAAGCCGCAGATAATTTTTTTAGGGTGTTCTCAATGGCGGCATAAATGCTGTCCAACTGATATTCTGAAATGGTAAAAGGTGGCATAATGTATACTGTGTTGCCTAGGGGCCGTAACAGTATACCCTGATTGAGAAAGTTCTCGTAAAGAAAATCCCTGATGGAGGAGAAGTAGCCTGAAGTTTTATCCTTTACTTCAAACGCCAAAACCGTACCCAAAACCCTTACATTTTCAACTTCTTTTTTGTGCTTTAGTTTTTCCGCAAAGGCCTGGTGAAAGTTTTCTATCATCTTCCAAGCTGCCCTGGTTTCATCGCTATCCAGCAATTCCAGGGTTTTGTTGGCAATAGCACAGGCTACTGGATTTCCCGTATAGCTATGTCCGTGGTAAAATGCTTTGCTTTTATCCGGATTGTCAAAGGCATTTACCACCTTCTCGTTGGCCAGAGTAACACTTAAGGGCATGAAGCCCCCGGTTAAACATTTAGAAAGGCATAAGAGGTCCGGAATTTCGTCCAAATAACCGCAGGCAAACATCTTACCCGTGCGGCCAAAGCCCGTCATCACTTCATCTGCAATACATAGGGTGTTGTGTTTTTTTGCCAAGGCAATTAGTTCCTTTAGATGATCGGCAGCGTACATTTTCATGCCACCTGCACCTAGGAGCAGGGGCTCAAAAATAAAGGCGGCAACATCTTCATTTGCCACCCAATCAGCAAACTGCTTTTTTAGTTCCGCCCAATTTTTTTCGCTAGGAAGTTCCATTTGCAATACGTCAAAAGTGAAATCCTCGAATGGAACAAAAAAGGATGATTTCTGGCCCACTGCCATGGCACCAAAGGTGTCTCCGTGGTAAGCGTCTTTAAATGAGATAATTTTTTTTCGTGGTTTACCCAGGTTAAAGTGATATTGAATGGCCATCTTAAGGGCTACCTCCACACTGGTAGAACCGTTGTCTGAAAAAAATACCTTCTTAAAATTTTGATGACTCAGCTGGATGAGTCGTTCTGCAAGATTTACAGCCGGTTCGTGGGTAAAGCCGGCAAAAATTACATGCTCGCAGCGCAGCATTTGTTCGTATCCAGCTCTAGCTATGTCTTCTTGCGCATGGCCCAAAGGATTCACCCACCAGGAGGAAATAGCATCCAAAATCTCTCTGCCATCCTCCAAAAAAAGACTACAGTTTTTTGCTCGTACAACGGGTAATGGATCGGCAACTCCCTTCAGGGGTCCAAAAGGGTGCCATACGTATTTTTTATCCCGTTCCAGGATGCTGCTCATACCTCAATAAATCGTTCTAGTTTTTCTTTTAACAGTTCGCTTTGCTCTTGTACAAAACTGCGGGTAAGTTTATTGGCCCAGGGAACTCTGGCAACAATGGGCACCTGACCATGGATTTCATAACTGCGCTCTGAGTTTGGATTGGTTGCGCCACTAATGATAATTCCCGCAATGTCAATATTGAGGGATTTCATATAGGCCAAACTTAGTAGGGTGTGATTAATACTTCCCAAGTAGTTTTTTACCACTAAGAAGGTCTTGCAATCCCATTTTTTTATCAAATGGCCGTAGGTTACATGGTCGTTTAAAGGAACCGCACATCCTCCAGCTCCCTCTATTACCAGGTTGTTATTTGTTTCCGGGAGTGAAAAATCATTGAGCTCCATGGAAA
>JBMYJC010000155.1:1858-5515 GCA_049594055.1 Luteibaculum sp.
ATACCCTCTATTTCAGCTGCTTTTTGCGGAGCAATAGCATATTTCAGAGCAAATGTTTCTGGCCAGTTGCTTCCGTGGTTTCTGCATGCCAGGCTGTTCACGGTCATGCTGTCGCTTTGATTTAAGTCTCCCGCTTGAACCGGTTTCCAATAATCGGCATCCAGCGCGCTGGCCAAAATGGTAGAAATAACTGTTTTTCCGACACCTGTACCAATGCCGGTTACGAAATATGGCTTGTTCAACATATTGGGTTCAGTAGATTTTGCAGAGCGATAATTTCTGCCTCTGTGTTAAAGCTGTGTAAAGTTACACGAAATCCTTCCTCGGCCTTCGGAACTGAAGGATATCGAATGGGGAGCACATTGATATTGTGCCTAATTACCTCCTCTTTTATTCTCAGTTGCTTTTCTCTATTGGCTAAAACAAACTGTATTGGGCTATTTCGCTGGCTAATCTGCATGTTCTCGTTTCGCTGGCACCAAAAAGAAATCAGCTCAAATATTCTTTTCCTTGCCTCTTCCGATTCTTCCACCTGAATTATTCGTTGGCCAATTACATCTCCCATTACGGGAGGAAGAGCCGTGGAATAAATAAAGGTTCGGCATTGATTTACCACGTAATCGAGTAAAACTTTGTTGGCAACCACAAAACAGCCCGCTGCTGCAAAACTTTTTCCCAGTGGAAAAATCCTCAGCAACAAGTTTGGATGCTCTCGGAACTCGTAGCTTAAACCTCTTCCCTGTTCACCGAATATCCCTGCACTGTGGGCTTCATCCAAGATTAGTTCGGCCTGGTATTTTTCGCAGAGTTTTAGCAGGGTTTCCAAATCGGGTTGGTCTCCTTGCATGGAAAATAAGCCTTCGCTTATTACCAGAATTTTCCCTGTTAGGCCCCTGGAAACTTGTTTTAATCGCTCTTCAAGGTGCTCTAAGTTATTGTGCTGAAAGGAGAAGGCTCGCGCTGCCGACAGTTTTATCCCATCCCGAAAAGACATATGGCTATGGGCATCGTACAGAATAACGTCATCAGCCTCGCTAAGGCATGGAATTAAAGCCACATTAGCATGGTAGCCGCTGTTAAAAAGAAGTGCATCCTGCCCAAAAAATACAGTAGCAATTTTCTCAGCTTCCAGGATAGAATTGCTGTTGCCCGATATTAGCCTTGATCCAGTGGCAGCCCAATGGTGTTCTGAGTTTAGTTCGCTTATGGATTTTTTGGCCAAACCCAGATAATCGTTGGAGCAAAAATCGATACCATTGGGAAGCAGTTCGGGCAAAGAGCGAAGACTGCCTTCCGCATTTTTTGCCGCTAGCTTTTTTTCTATGGATAAAAGGGTCTTGGACATAAAAAGAAAACCCCGAATGTGGACATCCGGGGTTTAAAAATAAGACTCAATATTTCTTATTCTGCAAGAATAATCACTTTGTTTTTAAGGACTTCAACCACCCCCCCGTTTATTGGGAAGCTTTTGTTTTCTCCACCCGTAATTTCTATGCTTCCTTTTTTTAAGGTAGAAATTAGCGGAGCGTGGTTATCCAAAATTCCCAAAGAACCATCTACGGCAGGAACAACGATACTGCTCACTTCGCCTTTAAATATGTCTTTGTCGGGAGATAAAATTTCTAATCTCATGCTATTTATTTTTTAGCATCGGCAAGCATTTTCTTACCTGCTTCGATAGCCTCTTCAATGCTACCTTTTAGGTTAAATGCAGCTTCCGGATATTCATCTACTTCTCCATCCATAATCATGTTGAAGCCTTTAATGGTTTCCTCAATGGGTACCATAACCCCGGGGATACCAGTAAATTGCTCTGCAACGTGGAATGGCTGAGAAAGGAAACGCTGTACACGTCTAGCGCGGTGTACCACTTTCTTATCTTCCTCAGAAAGTTCATCCATACCAAGGATGGCAATGATATCTTGTAGCTCTTTGTAACGCTGTAAAATCTCCTTCACTTTCTGCGCACAAGCGTAATGCTCTTTTCCTACTACTTCTTCTGTCAAAATTCTGGAAGTAGAATCTAGTGGATCTACCGCTGGGTAAATACCAAGCTCAGCAATTTTTCTGGAAAGTACGGTTGTCGCATCTAAGTGAGCAAAGGTTGTTGCAGGAGCAGGATCCGTTAAGTCATCCGCAGGTACGTAAACCGCCTGAACAGAAGTAATAGATCCTTTTTTGGTAGAGGTAATACGCTCTTGCATAGCTCCCATCTCAGTAGCCAGGGTTGGCTGGTATCCTACCGCAGATGGCATACGACCTAGTAGAGCCGATACCTCTGAACCTGCCTGCGTAAAACGGAATATGTTATCGATAAAGAAAAGAATGTCTTTTCCACCTGCTGATTGGTCTTCATCTCCAGCACCATCGCGGAAGTATTCTGCCATGGTAAGACCAGAAAGAGCAACTCGAGCACGTGCTCCAGGAGGCTCATTCATCTGTCCGTAGATCAAAGCAGCTTTTTCCAATACTTTGGATTCCTTCATCTCTTCCCAGAGGTCATTTCCTTCACGTGTACGCTCACCAACACCACCAAAAACAGAAACTCCACCGTGAGCTTTTGCAATGTTGTTAATAAGTTCCATAATAAGTACAGTTTTACCTACACCGGCACCACCAAATAACCCAATCTTACCTCCTTTTGCGTAAGGCTCAATAAGGTCAATAACTTTAATACCGGTAAAAAGAACCTCAGTTGAGGTAGAAAGATCTTCAAACTTAGGAGCCTCGCGGTGAATAGCGTAAGATTTAGTTTTTTCAACCTTACCAATACCATCAATGCTTTCTCCAACCACATTAAAAAGGCGCCCTTTTATACTGTCTCCAATAGGCATAGAGATAGGAGAGCCGGTGGCAATAACTGCACCACCACGGTTAAGACCTTCCGTAGAGTCCATAGAAATGGTACGCACAGTGTCTTCTCCAATGTGTTGTTGAACTTCCAGCACTACTACAGAACCATCATTTTTGGTGGTTTCAAGTGCATCGTAAATGTTGGGAAGTGTAACAGATTCTCCCTCGAAACTAACATCGACCACAGGTCCGATAACCTGGGTAATCTTGCCTTTTATTTGAGACATTTTCTACGATTTAATGCGGAACGCGTAATTCGAGCGCGAAAGTACTACAATGTAGCTTGCAAACAAAACCTGTGGAAAATTTTCAGAGGGATGGAATGCTAAGTGCGTTGTTTTAATGGCAAGAAAACGGGTTATTTGCCTCATTGCCCATGAAAATATACCGAGACCTTTCTGAGCTGGGAAACATTAAACGACCGGTACTTACCACAGGTACCTTTGATGGTGTTCATCTGGGGCACCAGAAAATTATCCAACGCCTGCAGGAAATAACCCGAAAAGTTGGAGGAGAGAGTGTTCTACTCACCTTTTGGCCGCATCCGCGAATGGTGGTTTTTCCCGATGATAATGAGCTTAAACTCCTAAATACCCTGGAGGAAAAAGCCGAATTGCTCGAAAAATTCGGAATCGACCATTTTGTGGTTTACCCTTTTAGCAAATCCTTTTCGCGCTTGAGCGCCCGTGAGTACACCAAGGAAATTTTGGTGGATGGTGTTCAGGTACACACAGTGGCGGTTGGTTATGATCATCGTTTTGGAAGAAACCGTGAGGGGGATTTTAATGAACTGAAGAGGTTTAG
>JBMYJC010000156.1:0-5511 GCA_049594055.1 Luteibaculum sp.
TTCAAATATTTTCTCTCTTCCACCCGAAAAAAAGAAACTTACATGCGGATACTTCTCAGTTTCCGCCATCCGCATTTGGCTTTTTCCTGCCTTTGCAAGCACTTCTCCGAGGGTATTTGCTAAGTCGTCTTTCTCAAATAACACCCCCACATTTTTAAAGTTGGAGTCGTAGCGAGTAAATGTGTAAAGGTTGATGTCCAAAGGCTTCATTTCAAACTCTGGAAAGGATTCCTGGCTCAATACCCTAACCATTTGCCGACATCGATCAGTCCTGAAATTAAAGAACAACACTGTGTCTCCAGGTTCTATGGGTTGGAAGTCTGGAAGTTTTACCGGTTTTATGAACTCATCGCTTATGTCCTGCTGATAGAAAAAATCAAATGCCTCCTCGGCACTCTCCAATTTCTCTCCTTTTCCAGCTGTGTACAAGTCGTAAGCTAATTTTATCCGCTCCCAACGCTGGTCACGATCCATGGCATAGTAGCGCCCCACCAAACTGCAGACCTTAACCGATAAGCCTTTAAGGTCTAGTTGTAGTTTTTTCCAGTAGTTTTTTCCGCTTTTGGGATCGGCATCGCGGCCATCCGAAATCAGGTGAATATTTGGGCTTATTCCTTGGCTAGCCGCAGCTTTGCAAAGTGCCACCAAATGGGCCTGATGAGAATGAACACCTCCTTCTGATGCCAATCCCACAAAATGAAGTTTACCCTTGGTACTTTTTACTTGGGCAATGGCTTCCTGCAGTACGGGATTCTCATAAAAAGATCCATCTGCAATAGCACGGTTAATTCGAACCAAATCCTGGTAAACCACTCGACCTGCTCCAATATTCAAATGCCCAACCTCTGAGTTTCCCATTTGGCCTTCTGGCAAACCCACGTTTTCACCATCGGTTCGCAGTTTTGCAACTAGTTTTCCAGAGCAAAGGCTGTCCATAAAAGATGTGTTGGCATTTGCAATCGCATCGGTTTGGTCTCCTTTGCCAATACCCCAACCGTCTAGAATTACCAAGATACATTTACTGCCTACCATCTTCTGGAAATTGAATTTTTATGCAGGTACCCTTGCCAGGTTCCGATTCTACACTGATTTGTCCACCGTGCTCCTGCACAATGTTTTTGCAAATATACAAGCCCAAGCCGGTACCTTTGGTTTTTCTGGTCTCCTCATTTTCCACTCGGTAAAAGCGATCAAATATGAGAGCTTGGTTTTTTTTGTTAATACCAATTCCATTGTCGCAAATAGTTAACAGAATGCCATTCTGCCGTTTTAAATCAACCTTAATTTCAAGCTTAGATTGACTGTATTTCTGAGCGTTGCTCAAGAGGTTTAGCATTACAGATTCCATAGCCTGTGCATCGAAGGGGAAGTTTATTCCAGCTTCTAAATTGGATTTCAGCTTGCTATCTGGCGCACTTATTTCCTTCCAACGATCTAGGTTTTCTTTTATGAAGGCACTAAAGTCATCGCGCTGTTTTTCTACAGCAAATTGGCCTTTCTCCAATCGTTGCGCTATAAACACATTGTTTACCAGATCGGAAAAACGTTTGTTCTCCTCTAAAAGGGTTTGCAACAACTCTTTCTTCTTATCCTCTGCAATATCACGGGTTAAAAGAGTTTGGATAATACTCCGGTTAGTTGCCAAAGGGGTTTTTAACTCGTGAGAAACACTGAGTAAAAAGTTTTTTTGCCGCATTAGCATTTTAATTTCCGTGGATATGGAGCGAAATGCAAGAATCAATAAAACGATCAAAATCACGACAAAGACGGCACCTTCTCCGTACACCATAAAATTAAGGCTGGATAATTCTTCCTCACTTACCAAACCCTGGCTTTGTAATAAAAGAAGCTTGTAGGATCTGTCATAGAGCGATTTTCCCCACCATACAAACTGCGCCAGGATGTACACAAAAAGAAGTCCGAATAGTAAATAGGACTTAAGGAGTTGATTTTTAGCCATAAACAAAAAAACCCTGACATGTCTGCCAGGGTTTTGTGGGACGAGGCAGAATCGAACTGCCGACACAAGGATTTTCAGTCCTTTGCTCTACCGACTGAGCTATCGTCCCTCCGACCGTTTCAAAAACGGGTGTGCAAATGTCTAAAAAAATTGGAAATGCAAAAATTTAAGTTGCTAAATAATTTCTCTATTTCTTTGGCTCATGGCTAAAACCCTTATTCTAGATGTAGGTAATACCCGAATAAAATGTGGGGTTTTTCAGGATGACCAGCTGTTGGAACCCTTTGTTTTTAACACCTTGGAGGAATTGAACCAAAAATTCCGTCCTGCCGATTTTAGCCATGTTGCTTTTTCTTCGGTACGTGACTTTGAATTGAGCGAGGCGTGGCAGGCAATTACGAGACCGTTAAATTTTAAAGCGCAGCTCCCTATTAACATTGCATATTCGGTACAGGATCAGCCAGGTGCAGATAGAATAGCCAATGCTTGTTATTGTTATCCCGAATCTGAAAAATCTCCATTTTTAATTATTGATGCTGGCACTTGTGTTACCTATGATGTAATAAATACGCCCAGCACCTTTTTGGGAGGAGCCATATCGCTGGGTTTACAGAGCCGTTTAAACGCAATGCACAAATTTACTGGCAAATTACCGCTGTACAATTATGCTCCCCTGGCAGGGAGATTCCCTTATCAAAGTACGCGGGAAAATATGATTGGAGCCTGTATAGATGGCCTGGCGGCAGAAATAGAACACTACATTGCTCTTTTTTCAAAACAATATTCTCAGGGCATTTGTGTTATTACGGGTGGAGATTCGGCCGCATTGCATAAAGCCTTAAAAAGTAACATCTTTGCCGACCCAAATTTAACCTTGAAGGGCATCTTCAATATTTTTAAATACCAGTATGCTTAAGCGAAAATTGGTTGCAGCCACACTTGCACTTCTTAGCTGCATCCTTCTTGAAGCGCAAAACAATATTCAATCTCCCTTTAGCAGATATGGTGTTGGCGACCTGGTTCCCAACGGGACCGTTGCACAAAGGGCTTTGGGTAGCACGGGAATTGCTCTTAATCCCAGAGAACAAATAAACCTGATTAACCCTGCACACGCGGTATTTTTAAGCGCACCTGTTTTTAATGTATCTGGAACCAGCAGCTTTACCACAATCAACGGCTTTGGCTCTACATACAAACAGAGCTATTCTGGATTAAACTCCATAAGCCTGGCCTTTCCGGTTCAAAACAAATGGGCTTTTCAATTTGGACTTAGGCCATACAGCAACATAGGTTACGATTTACAGACGACTACGCAGGTTGATACCAACACGGTTTTTGCCAACTACTCAGGTTCTGGTGGGACAAAAAATGTTTTCCTTGCCATTGCTTACGATTTCTTCTCAAAAAGCGACTCTACTCATTTTGTGATCAGTGCCCAGTTTGACCATTATTTTGGCCCCTTAACTCAAACACGATCCTTATTCACCGATGCGCTGCCCAACGGCTATGGAATTCGGGATGAACGCAATGCTAACCTGAATGGATCAGGCCCCAAGCTTGGCGTCCTCTACACATTTTACCCCAATAAAACCAAGCCCTTAGAAATCTTGGCAGGCGCTACCTACCACGCACCGGTTAAACTCTCTGGAGAACAGGAGATATACAGCTATACTTTTCTGCGCAATTTTAATTTAACTCCGGTTCCAGAAGATACCATTGCCTACACGCAAACCGATAATAACTCGCTGCGTATCCCGCAAAAGTTTGGGTTGGGAATTGGATTAAACTGGAAGGATAAATTGAGATTGGGTATTGATTACACCGTGCAGGATTGGAGCAACTTTGAGCAGTCTTTTGAGCAAGATAGGCTGGATGGAAGTTTTAGGAAATTCTCTCGATTGTCTTTTGGTGCACATTATACGCCCAGCAGCAACATTCTGTTTAATGAACCACTTTGGAATTTCATCACATACAGCGTTGGTGCGTGGACTTCTGAGAGCTACGTAAACTACAATGACAACCTTATAAGGGAGTTTGGCACAAGTTTTGGACTCCGATTTCCGTTCCGTAAAAGCAGATCGTATTCCTCCCTGCAAATTGGAATGGAGTACGTAGTTCGGGGATATGTTTCACAAAACTTAATACAAGAGAAAAATACCCGAATTATCTTTGGCCTCAATTTGAGTCCGAACTTTTTAGATCGCTGGTTTTACAAAAGAAAATACGATTAGAAATGAAAAAAAGCGCATTACTGTTAGTTGCGGTGACGATGTTCCTGGGAACCTTTGCCCAGGAAAACAAGTACGGTGAAACTCCTGAAATACAAGAAAAGTGTAAGCAAAACATTTCCTTGTACCGCGAATTCCGCGATCAGAAAAATGTAACGGATGCATTTGGCCCTTGGAGAAAGGCTGTGGCTCTTTGCCCACAAGCAGCAAAAACTCTTTACATCGATGGGGTTAACTTCTACGAAGAAAAAATAGAAAAGGCCACAGATGCAGCGGAAAAAGAGATGTTAATTGACTCCATGTTAGTTGTTTTTGACTGGCGTATTGAGCACTTTAACCAAGAGGGATACGTATTGGGATTAAAAGGAATGAACCAATACAAGTATCGCTCCGACAAGCCTTTGGCTGCTTACCAAACCTTAAAAAAATCGGTGGAATTAGAGAAAGAGGGTTCACAACCTGGGGTTCTGGATATTTACTACCGCACCATGTTTGAAGCTTTCAAAAAAGGCGAGATAGAGCGCGAAGAACTTTTAACAGAATACCTTACCATAACTGAGTATCTGGATGCTGGTCGTGCTAAAACCAAAGAGAAATACTACCAGTTTTACGACAAAGCAAAAGACAACATCAACGAATTCTTTATTCTGGTTGCACAATGTGAAGACATTGAGGCTCTTGCCATTAAAAAGTTTGAGCAGGCTCCTAACGATGCTGATAACATCAAAAAGCTCGCAAAAATCATGACTAAGCGCGAGTGTACCGAGTCTGATATATTCGTTAAAGTCGCTAAAAAGCTAAATGACATTGAGCCATCGCACGAGTCTTCCTACACTTTAGGAGTTGCGTTGCTTAAGAAGTCGCGCTACAGCGAGGCGATGGATTACTTTAAAAAGGCTATTGACCTTTCCCCTAAAGACAATCCTGAGCTTGAAAATTATTATTTGGCTGCGGCAAGTACGGCAATTGGTATTGGTCAATATTCTAATGCCAACAATTACGCCCGTAAAGCCTTGGCAGAAAATCCAAACTCTGGAAAAGCATATTTAGTTATTGGTGATGCTATTGCTGCCAGTGCCGGTTCTTGTGGAAGCAACGAATTTGAGCAGGCTGCAGTATACTGGCTAGCGGTTGACTACTTTGCTAAAGCTAAAAGTGTGGATGGCAGTGTTAGCGGTGCGGCTAATTCTAAAATTGGATCGTACAGCAGCCGCTTCCCCGATAAGAAAATGATGTTCCAGTATGGATATGTAGACAATGCTGGGAATGCCAAAAAGGAGGCCGTAAAAATTGGTTGTTGGATCAACCAAGAGGTAATGCCCC
>JBMYJC010000157.1:0-5473 GCA_049594055.1 Luteibaculum sp.
TTGAGCGCGCTTTAAACCGCTTATATCAGCTTTGCAACACTCATCCAAATTATTTACCTGCCTTTCAGATGCGAGGTACTATATTGTTCGAGCAAAATAAATTAAGTGATGCCTTGAGTGTGCTACAGCAAGGTTTGTTGTTGGCAAAAGCCGAAAACAATGCGAAAGCTACTCAGGAAATCAACGAGTTAATTAACCAAATAAACTACCATGAAGATTAAATCTTTACTCAGCTTAACACTACTGGTGATGATGGCATGGGGTACTGCTGATGCCCAATTTTTTCCCACCAGAGTAAAACCAAACCAAAAGCCCACAGAGAAAAGTGACGAAAAAAAGGACGGCAAAGAATTCCAGAAAATAAAAGCCAAGAGCAAAGAAATTCCTGGCTTGTTTCCCCTTTGGCAGGATACAACCAACGGTAGTATCTACATGTGGGTAAAAGAAGATCAAATCAACAAAGAATTCATCCATTTCTCACAAGTTGCCGATGGAGTTTTAGGTGCTGGTTTTTTTAGGGGATCCTACCGGGGCAGCAGAATAATAAGGGTGGAACGCTATTTCGATCATATTGATTTTAGGCGCATTAATACCTCTTACTTCTTTGATGAAAACAACGCCCTATCTAAAGCCGAGTCGGCAAACATTAATAATCCTGTGCTTTTCTCCACCAAAATTATAGAGAGTAGTGACGAGAATGGGCACCTGATTAAAGTAGATGACCTGTTTGTGTCTGAGAGTTTAGGTCAGGTTAAACCTACCCCCAATCCTAAAGACCAGGGATTTTCTTTGGGTGGATTTGATAAGAGCCTTTCAAGAGTTGATGCGGTTAGAAACTACCCGAAAAACACCGATGTAAAAGTGACTTTGGTGTATAAAAATCCTTACCCAAAAGGTTATGCTGAGGCAGTTACCGATCCAAGGATGGTAGAAGTTGGCATGTATCAATCGCTGATTGCCATGCCAGAGAACGATTATACTCCACGTAGGGATGATCCGCGT
The DNA here is from genome assembly GCA_049594055.1 of Luteibaculum sp. Lineage (GTDB taxonomy): Bacteria > Bacteroidota > Bacteroidia > Flavobacteriales_D > Luteibaculaceae > Luteibaculum. Next base: position 1,003 of record JBMYJC010000157.1, read on the forward strand.
ATCGGTTACTTTACAACACAGCGCGAAGACATGACCTCTTTGGGCCATACCCCATACAAAGACATGATTCACCGCTGGTATCTAAAAAAACAAAACCCAGATGCCGAACTCTCGGAGCCGGTTGAACCTATCGTTTGGTGGATTGAGAATACTACACCAGAAGAATACCGTGAGATTATAAGAACCGGTGTATTGCGCTGGAACAAGGCATTTGAAGCGGTTGGATTTAAGAATGCCGTGCAAGTGCGCGTGCAACCCGATACCGCCTCTTGGGACGCGGGAGATATTCGCTACAATGTGTTGCGTTGGACTTCCTCTCCTACACCGCCCTTTGGAGGATACGGACCAAGCTTTGTAAACCCAAGAACCGGACAGATCTTAGGTGCCGATATCATGTTGGAATGGGTTTCTATTGCCAATAGATTAAAGCGCGAAGAGTTATTTGCAACTGCGGGATTAAGCATGTTTAGCGAAGAAGATGCTTGGGAGGAAGACTTTAAGTTGGATCCCCACCTATGCTTTGTTGGCGATATGATGAACCAACAAACGGTTTTTGCCAATACTGCCTTTGATGCGCTGGAATTATCTGATATCGCTAAAAAAGACTTTGTTAAGCAAATCCTTTACCGCCTGGTATTGCACGAAGTTGGGCATACTCTAGGCCTAAATCACAACATGAAAGCTTCATCCTGGATGAGCTATGAAGACATTAAAAACCCTGAGAAAGTGCGTAAACACGGACTCTGCAATTCGGTAATGGAATATCCAGCCATTAACTTCCCCTTAAATAAAGCCAACCACACGAAGTTCTATGATGATGAGATTGGCCCTTACGACATGTGGGTTATCAATTATGGATATTCTCCTGGATTGGAATATACTCAGGAGGAAGAGCTTCGTTTGCAAGCCATCCTAAAAGAATCTACCAAGCCAGAGCACATGTTTGGAAACGATGCCGATGACATGCGCTCTCCGGGCAAAGGGATTGACCCACGCGTAAACATTTACGATCTAAGCTCAGACCCCGTGGCTTATGCGATAGATCGCATTAAATTGGTAAATACGGTAATGCCAAACATCCTAACTAAAATTCCACAGGAAGGAGAAAGCTACCACCGCCTAAGAAATGCATACCTGGGTCTTACTGCGGAAATGGCAACAGCCCTTTCGGTTATTAGCAAACAAATTGGTGGGGTTTACGTAAACCGCTCTTTAGTTGGACAGGAAGATGGGGCTATTCCATACACCGCTGTTCCTTACAACAAACAGAAGGAAGCCATGAATGCTATTGTAAAATACGCTTTGGCAGCCGATGCATTTGAAGAAGGTGAAAAGCTGTATCGCTATTTACAACCACAAAGACGTGGGTTTAACTTCTTCTCGGAAACGGAGGACCCTAAACTACACGAACGTTGGTTGAGCATTCAAAAATCTGCCATTGCACATGTAATGCACCCACGGGTAACAGAGCGTATGACCGATGCCAGCATGTATGGCAACAAGTACAGCGTAGCAGAGGCTTTTGGAGATTTAACGGAAGGAATTTTTACGGCCGATCGATATAAATCGGTTGCTACCAACCGCCAAAACATCCAAACCTATTATGTAGAAAAGCTGGCGAATATAATGGGAGATAAGTCTCGTTACGACAGCGTAACCAAAGCAGCAGCATTGGCACAATTAAAGCGCATTAAGAGCCTGAATGCATCAGCTTCTAAACCCGATGAGAGCACCAAAGCCCACCGGGAGTATGTTGCATTTTTAATAAACAAAGCCCTGGATACTTCCAGGTAATTAAAGCAAACCCTAAACTAAAAGCGACCTCCACAGGGTCGCTTTTTTTTATTCCAAATCTCACTCTGTTTCTCCTGGAATGCAGGTTAGCTAATACGAGCTCCCAGCTACGAGCTCCGAACTTTCCTTTCCCTTCTTGCTTTCAGCTTGGCGCTTTTAGCTTTAAGCCAATCAACTTCTCAACCCATCAACACTTCAACCTTTCGCTTTCAGCTTGGCGCTTTTAGCTTTGAGCCAATCAACTTCTCAGCTTTTCAACTTTTCGCCTTCTCAGCGTTTTAGCTTCCAGCTTTAAGCTTGGCCCTTTTAGCTGACAATGGATTCCAGATCTACACTGCGTTTCCTCTGGAATGAAGGTTGGCTTTGCCACAAGTTCTCCGCATCCAACTTGATACAATCCGCTCAGCTATTCCCCCCCTTAATCCTTACTTTGTCAAGCTCAGCACATTGCCTCAATGAGGGGGAAAAGGCTTTCAGCTTGGCGCTTTTAGCTTTGGACTTCTCAACTCATCAACTCATCAACACTTCAACCTTTCGCTTTCAACTTGGCGCTTTTAGCTTTGGGCTATTCAACTTTTCCCTTCCTCAGCGTGCTTGGCCAAAAAAACTACCTTGCCGACCCAGCTGCTTACGTGCGACTTAAATATAAAATACACCGACTTTTTACCCGCGAAAAAACGCTGCAACATTGCCATCGGGAGCTGTTAAAATGGAACCCCTATTACAAACAGCTAAAACCAGCCTTGCAGCGAGCGTTTAAAATGAGAACCCTGCATTTTCAACGCAATACGAGATTTGAATGCGACCCCCAATTACGCCTAAGCAAGGAAATGGAGATTATTATCTCTGGAGGTTTTGTGCAGCTTACATTCGGTTTTAAGAAAGATGTTCTAGGTGTATTTAACCACATATTTCTGGCTGCTCAGCCTTATTCTTATCCGCACATCGATGGTCAGTTTAAAGGTGATGTTAACCCTCACAATCATCGGGTAACCTTGGCTTGGCCCTTTGTAGAAAAGGGTTTTGTAATTCCAGATGATGGATTAAATCTGGTACTGCACGAGTTTGCACACTGTCTGTATTATGAGAACCAGTTGGACGGTAGCATGGGTAAGTTTTTTAACCCACAGGCCATGCAAACCTGGCAAGTACATGCATCCAAAAAAAGAGACCGCATCTTAAATGGCGATAACAGCTTATTTCGCTCCTACGCGGGGAAAAATATGCTGGAAATGTTTGCGGTTTCGGCCGAGGTGTTTTTTGAGCAAGCCCATGTTTTTTCCTATCGCGAGCCTGATCTATACCAAAGCTTGTGCCTACTGTTTAATCAAGATCCAAGAAAAAAAGATAACCCCAGATTACAGCCTCTGTAATCAAGTACCATGTGGATATAAAAAAACCGGAGCCCAATATTTGAACTCCGGTTCTCAGAGATTTTAGTTTTCCTACAGTAAATTTTCTTTTAAGAAATCCACCGACTTTTTAAATGCATCTCCAGCGTGTATAGCATTGTATTCGTTATTGCTTGGATTAGCAAAGGCATGTACAGCATCGTACCAAAAGAATTCTACATCCTTTTCCAATGCACGCATACGATCTTCAAACTTGTCAACTATTTCGTGATTTATCCAACCGTCCTGCTCGGCAAATATTCCCAATACTGGAGCTTTAATTTTTTCAATTCGATTGGGATCGGTTTCGGGCATACCGTAATACATCACACAGGCTTCTACCTGATCATTCCCCTGAATGGCAGCTTGCAAGCTCCAACCACCACCAAAACACCATCCTAAGGTTGCCACCTCAGCGTCTTCACCAGCGTAGGCAAATGCCGCATCTACAATGGCTCTTAACCGATCTTCTTTTCTAGACTGCATGAGTTTTCCAGCCATTTCTGCGGTAGTAGCGGTTTTCCCATCATACATATCAATAGCCAACACGTGTACATCACCTCCAAGGGCTTCAAAGAATTTTTCAGATTCGGCTTTTATGTGTGGAGTTAAGCCCCACCACTCCTGAAAAACAAAGAGGAATTTTTTGGAATCAGCATCATTGGCCGGAATTAAGTAGCCATTAGCCGACTCCTGTCCGGGAACTTTGAACTTGATATTGGAGCCCGATTTTAATTCCGGCACTGCGCTATTGTATGTATGGCTGGAAACAAATTGCGCATCCTCACTTAACATGGCAAACTGCTGCCCAGCTGCCATTTGACAACAACTCTGGGCAAAGGAATGTACTCCAATAAAACTGAGAACTAGTAGGGATAGTAGGGATTTCATTTTTTTTGGTTTAAAGGGTTTCAAATAGCTTTTGGTAGAGCGAATCTGGAATTTCCGTATGCACTTCTACATCGGAGAATTTATAATTTCCTCTGTCCAAGGACAAATAAACACCGTTAAAACCCGTATAGTTTTTAAAAGGATTAACTAATCTGGGCAAAGAATCTGAAGCATTCTGATAAAATTCCCACTGATCGATTTCGTAAGAATCGGGATTCACATAAGCCACGTAGCGGTTTTCCGGAGTTTCGCCTACATTGTCAAAAACCAGGTTTAACTTATGCGCATTCACAGAATCCAGGGTTTGGCCTACTCCGGCATAGGTGAGTGTAACTCCACTGTCTTTTAATTTAAAAGGGAATAGCAACCAGTAGGTATCGTTTATGTACATGGCT
>JBMYJC010000158.1:0-5469 GCA_049594055.1 Luteibaculum sp.
GGCCCATTTGTTGAGTTTTACAATTGTTGTCATAACCAAGGGATTTTTAATATAAAAACCCAAAAATCCCTGGTCATGTTACAGTTTTTCTCAATCCAGGAGCACTAGTTTTCCACTCTCCCGACCCTGGACTCCAATGATGTCTCGATAACTTAATATCCATACGTACGTACCCGGTTTGGCTTCATTGCCTTTGTAGGTTCCATCCCAGGTAAAACTCGGATCCTTGCTGCTGAATATTTCTTCTCCCCAGCGGTCAAAAATCTTAAAACTAAAGTCCATGGCATTTAAGCCAATTCCCTCAATTTTAAACACATCGTTTATACCATCTGCGTCTGGACTAAAAGCTGTAGGTACAAATATTCTTGTTTCAGGTAAGACTTGTATATCGCGGCTAATCGTGGTTTGGCAGCCTTTGTTAGATGTTAATACGGCCGTTATGAAGTAGCTGGCGGTATCGGGAGGGAAAATGTAATTCCATCTGAGGCCACTGTAATTTGCTAGGGTATCTTGTAGTCTGCTTAAACTCCAATTAGCCGTTTCGTAATCCTGGCCCTCAAGGCTAAAAGTGGCATCTGAGTTCCCGATGGTGATAGGGTTGGGATTCTGAATAATTTCCCCCTGGGGAAGTGGATAGACCTCAATTGGAGGGTTAATTAAAACCGTGTTTCTACATCCATCCAAGGTTTCCACAAACAAGCTTGCCTGGTAGTTACCTTTTTGGGTATAGGTGTTTTGCGTTTGTGGAGCTGCAGATAACTTGCCGTCTCCAAAGGACCAAAGGATGCTACTGAAATTATTTCCAATAACAGTGAAATCCGTGGTAAGTGGAACACATCCTTGATGATTAATTACCTGGTATTGTGGACTGGAGTTAGGGAAGAAATTGATTGGAATAAAAATGGTGTCGTTTAAGGAACAAGCATCGCTAACTACTAGACGTACCGAATCATAGCTTAACTGGGCATTGGTGGCGTGGTAGTAACTAGAAGAGCTACTACCATCGGGCCATTCGAAGCTATAATTGCCATTTCCCCCTGTTGCACTGGGACTGAGTAAAGCGGTATCGCCTGGGCAAACCGTATAAGGGCCACCCGGTAAAGCGTTGATTGGATCGAGGTAACTTAGAACGAAGCTTTCTGCCGGGGATGAACAGCCCTTTCTGTCACGAACTACCAGACTGATATTCCCGCCGTTTGTGGTTTGCAGGGGTGGGGTGAATGCGTTATTATTTGCGGTGAAACTGTAGGGAGCGCCATTGCCACCGCTGACTTGAGGGCTTAGACTAAAGGTTTGGCCAAAGCACAAAACTTCATCATCCACGGGGCTTATGGTCAACAATTCAGGTTCAGGGATAATAACGCTCTGTGTTTCGCTGCACCCAGTAGCATCGGTAACGGTTACAGTATATGACTGGGATTGCAGGCCGCTAACAGACTGCGTTGTAGGCCCGTGATTCCATTGATACTGCAAAGGAGCGATGGCATTGGTCACATTTACCGTTACTTGTCCATCCGAGGCTCCAAAACAGGAAACCGAATCCACTGAAAACTCAAGTGAGGGCCCTCCTGAATTGGGAACAGTATAGCTTTCCTGGAATTCGCATAACAAACTATCTCTTACCGTTAAGGTATAAGTGCCTGGAATTGCGTTGGATAAACTTGTATCGGTCGTATTGTTAGACCATGAAAAGCTGTATGGTGGGTTGCCCCCATTAATTCCATTAACCTGAACTCCTCCGTTGGGTAAATTGCAAAATGCGGTTTGAACAGCTGCATCCACACTAATAGGATTGGGTTCTGTAATTACCAGAGTATCGCGAAAAACGCAGGAATTTCTATCCGTTACCGCAATGGGGTAGGTTCCAGCACAAAGTCCGGTAAAATTGGGGTTGTTTTGAGTAGTGTTACCAACCTGATAATTGTATTCTCCTAAAATTGTTCCACCCTGTAATGACAAGAATATAGCTCCTTTACAAGCTTCAAAACAAGAGTCTGAAATAACAACAGGGTTGCTTGCATATTGTATTTGGCTTGGTTGGCGTACCACATGCACAACAGAATCGATGCATCCAGATTGGTCGCTTACAATGGTCTGGTAACTCCCAACAGGCAAGTTTTGCGCACTTGCCGAATTTCCAGCAACTCCATTTTGCCATTGGTAGGTATAGGGAGCTAAACCACCACTAACCGCGGTGCTAACTACACCGTTTTGGTCGTTAAAACAATTGAGCAAGATTGTATCTGAATCTAACTTAAAAGTATCGGTTACCAGAATGGTAATACTATCCGCCTGGCGGCAAAAGTAAGTGGGCTCCAATTTTACCTTAAAAGTACCGCTTCCCACACTTTGAGGGTTAAAAACCCCACTGGCATTGGTTCCCTGTCCGCTCCAAACAGCTTCTGTAGTATTGGCTGTGAGTTGAACTGGGTCTGCGCTCACACAAATGGGTAGTAGACTATCAATGTTGGCAACAATGGGAGCCACAACAACTATATTTAATGCCGCCGTATCACCGCACTCTCCAGGGATTAGGTGAAATACCTCATGGGTTCCTGGGCCAGCTAGCTGCGGAGAGAATCTGTTGCTAAGACTATCTGTAGTATTACCCAACATTCCAGGGCCATACCATTTTCCTCCAGGGGTAGTAGAGCTTAGTGTAAGCGGATTTGAAAGTGCACATAGGGTATCCACAGCGTTTATTGTTGCGTCAAAGCTTGAGGCCACAATAATTTCTATGGAATCAGCACTACCGCATGAACCCTCAAACTGGTATTTAACCCAGTAGGTTCCGTCACCCACAGTGGAGGCAGAAAACACTCCATTGCTATTTACGCCAAGGCCAGACCAGGTTCCGCCGGTATCTGCCGTTTGCAATTGGAAATCTGGGGTTCCTCCGCAAAATGGTCCCGCAGGGCTTATAGTTGGATCTAAAACTGGAATCACATTTACCTTAAAGGTGTCGTTGGCTGTACAACCAGAAGCGTTTTCACCATATGCAATGTAATTGGTGCTGGAGAGTGGAGTTTGATTGATATTATTCGGAATTCCGCTATTCCAGGTTATAGATTCCATGTTGCTTGCTGCAAGCCGAATGCTTTCCCCTTCACAAATGGAAGTGTCATTTGGTACAAGAACAAAAACAGAGTCATACCGTACCTCAACCGGAATGGAGTCTATGCATCCTTCTGAATCCCTTGCCGAAAGTGTGTAAAGCCCTGCGCTAACTCCAGTAAATGCAGAAATGCCAGGAGCATTATAGCCTTGAAAATTTGAACCTATCGAAAACTGAAAATCCCCATTTCCTCCCGTTGCTGATGCCAATATCTCAGCATCTGAAATCTCTTTGCAGGATGCAATGTTAATTACCGTATCAATTCTAATTCGTTCGGGTTCCTCTAATTCAAATTCAAAATCAATCTCACAATTGTTTGCATCCGTAACGGTGCAAACAATGTTTCCGGCAGGTCCAATATATTGGGAGGAGTCAGAACCACCCGGCCAACTATAGGTATAAGGAAGAGTTCCTCCGGTCGCCTGCACTTGAGCCTCGGCATCCTCAGCCTCAAAGCAGCTAGCATCCGTTCCATTCCCTGTAATACTTAAAGCATCGGGTTCTGTAATCTCAAAATACCCCCTTACCTCGCAAGAGGCGGCATCACTTATTACAACCTCGTAAACACCTGGGCCAAGGTTGGTGGCTTTAGAACCCGTTTGAACGGGAGTGGTGTTCCAGAGGTATTCAACAGGGCCGTTGCTCGTACTTACATCAAGCTCTATTTCACCATCTGATGCACCAAAACAACTAACATGCGTAATAAGTGTGTCGGTAATTTCCAAATCGCAAAAAGGATCCAGAACTTCACAAACGTCAGAGATTTTACAACCCTTTGCATCAGTTACGGTTACGGAATAGGTGCCTTTTCCAAGGGGGGAGAGAGAATTAGTGCCGCTTGCGCCCGTATTCCAAACATATTGGTATGGAGGAACACCACCGCTAACGTTGGCAGTGCTAGTACCATCATTGGCTCCTGGTCCGGTTACATCGGTGCATACCATATCCAACTGCAGCGGATCAGGTGCTTCTATGGTAACGTTTACTGTAAAAGTTGAAGTACAGGCGCCATTTAAATCAGTTACAATGCAACTGTAATTACCTGCTCCCAAATTAACTGCAGTTTGGGTGGTCTGGGGAGGAACTGTATTCCATAGGTAAGTGTAGGAGGAACCTCCAATATTGGGAGGATATACGGTTGCTTTTCCAGTCTTGTCATCGTGGCAAAGGATTTCTGTATTGTCCACCAAAAAACTATCGGGCTCCTGAATAATCTGTTGGGAAATGTTATCTACCAAGACATTCGTTGAGCCGTCATCAGGTTTAGCACAAATAAGGATGAAGTCATAGGTGTTGTTAGGCTTAAATCTAATTTCGTGTTGTACCCAGTTATTGCGGTGAGCTGCCGTTAATGTGCCCGATTCGTATAGGAGTTCTTGTTTGCTGCATTGTGTGGTACCTGCCCATAGTTGAAAATTTCCAGGATTTCCTCGAATCCCACGGTCTGCGCAGTTACCCAATACCTGGGTGCGAGCATAATCTGGATTATAAGCCAGCCAAAGGGACATGGAGTAATTTTTCCCTTTAACCAAGGAGCAGTTTAAGCGCTGTCCAATAAACTCATCATCGGAAAATCCTGCATACCCAATTCCTTCTTTTGGTGCAAGGTTAACACACCATTGGCCTGGTTGTACATCTGGAGTGGAAGAGCATACCGTCCATTGGAGAGGGGCTGCTCCAGCAGCACTGGCACCGTTTAATCCAGGATTTAAGAAGTTAATCTGTGCTTTGGAGAAGTTCGGGAAAGAGAAAGTTAATATTACGGCAACCAGATAATTAAAATGGCGGTTCATTTTAGAATATAAAGGGGTTAATTCTATAATTCAGTTCAATAAGTACGCTGATTTTACAACCAGCCTGGCTGGTGGACGATAAAATTAAAGTAGGGAAGCCAATATTTTTTGTGTGTCCATTAAACAAACTGAAGTAGATTGGATTTCTAAAGTTTAATATGGCATTAATAGACTGTTTAAATAAAACTATACAATCGTATTATCCAGCTATTGTATTATTGAGCTCAAGAGATGGCAATATTTCCTTAATTGCAGCCATAAAAATTGCAAATGAAGGGAGTAGATTTTTTTAAAGACGACCGTTGGCCGCTATTGATTTTATCCTTCATCGGAATCAGCTTTTTTTTTGGTATTGGGCAATTTCACCTTTTTGACTGGGATGAGATAAACTTCGCAGAATGTGCCCGCGAAATGATTGTGAGCGGGGAATACACAAAAGTGCAAATGGACTTTCGGCCTTTTTGGGAGAAGCCACCTCTGTTTTTCTGGTTGCAGGTTATTTCTATGAAAATCTTTGGAATTAATGAGTTTGCCGCTCGTTTTCCCAATGCCTTTTTCGGA
>JBMYJC010000159.1:0-5464 GCA_049594055.1 Luteibaculum sp.
ACGTATAGAAACTTTTTTCACCCCCAATACGCTTGGCAAGTAACGGGGATACGCCTTGCTAAATCGATAATGTAAAAGGATGACAACAACAACTTTTGCCGAGGAAATTTTAAGGGGACTATGCGCCCCACAAAAATATCTGTCTTCAAAATACTTCTATGATGAAAGAGGAGACAAGCTCTTTCAAAAAATAATGGCTGCTCCAGAGTATTATTTGACCGATGCAGAATTCGAAATTTTTCGGGAACAGGGCAAGGATATTCTCGCCAAAATTCCTTTTAAACAGAAGGATTTTGAGCTTATTGAACTTGGTGCTGGTGACGGAACAAAAACCAAGGAACTGCTCAAATTGATGCAGCATTTACCCGTGACCTATAAACCCATCGATATTTCTCAAAATGCTATTGAGAACCTTCGAGAGAAGTTTGAGCGTGAATTACCCTGGCTGCACTTTGAAGGGGAACAAGGGGAATATTTTCAGGTTTTGGGTGAGCTTAAACGAAGCCACCCCAAACTCATTCTTTTCTTGGGTTCCAACCTTGGAAATCTCAAAGATGACCGTGCAAAACGTTTCCTTCTAGAGCTGGCCGATGACATGGCCAAGGGAGATTTATTGCTATTAGGACTGGATCTGAAAAAATCCAAAGAGATTGTTTTACCAGCCTACAACGATAAGCAAGGTTACACCCGCGATTTTAACTTGAATTTACTCCGTAGAATCAACACTGAATTAGGGGCAGATTTTAATCTTCAGAACTTCAGCCATCAGCCGGAATACGATGAAATAGAGGGAATAGCCAAGAGTTATTTGGTGAGTACAGAAAAGCAAAAAGTTTTTATTGAGGATCTGGGGCAAAGCATAGAATTTGAGGAGGGTGAAAAAATCTTTATGGAAATATCCAGGAAATACGATGATGAAATCTTAGATAACATCCTGTCTGATAGCAGTTTAACCGTTATTCATAAATTCACGGATAGACGCAATTATTTCTGCGACTATCTCATAAAAAAACAATGACATGAAAGCAATGTGGAAAGGACAAGTTCTGGCAGAGAGTGAAAAAACTGTGGTTGTAGAGGGAAACCATTACTTCCCCGAGAATTCGCTCAACAGCGAATATTTTAAAGAATCCGATACACACAGCCAATGTCCATGGAAGGGCAAGGCATCCTATTACACGCTTCAAGTGGATGGCGATAAGAACAAGGATGCTGCCTGGTATTATCCAGAACCTAAAGAGGCTGCCAAAGAAATAAAAGACCATGTCGCCTTTTGGAAAGGTGTGGAGGTAGTAGAATCCTAGTTTAGGGCTTTTAAAAGTAGCGACAGATCTTCCTCAGAATTGTAGAAATGGAAGCCTAAACGCACTAGGCCATTGCGGTAGGTATGGCTAATATTCGAGTGCTTTAATCGGGTTGAAAGTTCTCCATCTTTATCTGTTAGGCAACAAAAGCTCCCATAGTCCTGCACATTTCCTGTGCCAAGGATCCGCTGGTTACAATTGGCTAAAAATTCACCTAGTAGCGATTTTGCGTGATCAAAAATACTCTGCTGACCCCAGCTAGCTCGCTCTTTAAGGACCGACATAAATGCTTCAATAGCTGGCTTATTCTTGTGCGCTGGCCGAAATTGGGGCATGCCTTTTTCAAGATTAAATTCACCTGCCTCCCAAGTACCGGAACCAAATCCACCCGTTTTAAAGCTGTGCTTTTTTAGGAAGTCGTTTTTTAGCATCATTAGTCCCAAACCAAATCCGGCATTACACCATTTATAGGTGCTAAACAAAACAGCCTGAAAGGGGCTGGAGTTAAAATCAAGTGGCACTACCCCTGCAGATTGTGTTGCGTCCACAATGAGTTTTGTTCCCGATAGCGCAGCTTGTTGGTGTAATTTTTCCGAGCCAATAAATTGGCCGCTGTTGTATTGCACCTGACTGTAAATGAAATACTCAGGTTTTATCTCATTGATTCTTGCTATTATTTCCTCTTCTAGGTAAAAGCCATTGGCCTCTGGATTGATTCTCTCCAAAGTAAATTCCCCCAGCGAGATTGGAACAGATAAAGATGGGTAGTCTTTGCTTAAGCAAAGTATCCGAGAACCCTTTTTTAACCCACTAATCAGCATATTAAATCCATGAGAAAAACTAGGTATAACGGCCAAGTTGCTGGGCTCTACGCCAAAATACTTTCCAGCCAGAGCGGTGAATTCGGGATATACATCCGCGTAAAAGGTATCGGAATAGGCCGCACCTTGTTCTAAAAGGGCTTGATAGCTTTTCTTGGCCGCTTCTGCAGTTGTGCTGGAGATCAATCCCGTTGCGGGTGTATTTAAATAGGATGTGAAGTTTTCCAGAGCTGGAAAATCTTTTCTAAATGGAAAAAGGGCCATATACCAAATGTACATAGCCCTTTCCAAACCTAACCCACCTATTTAAGCTAATCTGTAGTTGCCAGCATCACATGGGGAGCATCCATGCCATCGTAATGAATTTGGATAAACTGCATGTAACGAATGTAGTCGTCTAAACTTGCCTGGAATTTTCTGATCTGCTCCTCCTTATTGTTTTCAGGATCATTCAGCATTTCAATGGATTCCGTGTTAATATGCTGTGCAACCACCAAATTTTCCATGTACTTCTGATTCATTTCAGAGATCATCCCAAACATTTTAATTTCCAGGGGATCAAATCCTACCGCGCTGTAGCCGTGTTCTCTTTTCAGTACTTTGGATGTATGATCTCGGTAAAGGGGATAGACCTCGTGCGCAGTCTCCATAACTCGGTATAATTCCCTGCCAAATAAAGCCATATCGTTATCGGACTTATAATAAGTTTTAAGTTGATGCATTAGAGATTCTATGGTTGAGTTAAGAGCGTCTAATTCTTCAAGGTCTGAGGAAGAGGCACTCGCCTTTAACTGCTCTCTACGCTGAGCAATTAGTTGGAGTCTATTAGTTAAGGCCATGATCTTTACACCAGTAGGGTTTTTCATTTGCTCTTTCCACTTAGTAGATAGCAACTCGAAATAGGCATTAAGATCTGTGAAATAATTGAGCATCTCGGGGTCATTGCAATTGGTTTCATCCACTTCCATTCCACTAGCCTCCAAGCTATTAAGAAAAGAAAAGTCGGGCTGTAGCGTTTCGTCCCAAGATTTAGTCTGGTCTTGGAAAAAACAAAGCTCTCCGTTGGACTTTTTAAGTCCTTTAACCATGCTTTTTGACCAGCGCTTTGTTTTCTTTTCAAACCTTAGGAGCTGCTTGTCCATAACTTTTGCTTGTTTCAAAATCTCTTTCTGAGAAATTGAAAGTTTGCTTTCAACTTCCTCCTTCTTGCTATCTGGTCCATTTGCAAGAGTCCAGTTAGTAGAGGAAATGCATAGGCAAAACATGAAGAGAAGAAGGCCTGAGTTTTTGATTGTACGAGACATACGCTATAATTTTTAACTGGCTGGAACTATCTGCTTTTGTGGAAATGTACTACCCTAGCGCTGCATATTTTATTTAATTGGCTGGCCGACTTAAATTGTCGGCTTACCATACATTTTTTTCCGTTTAAACGCCTTAATTTCTCCTTGTATGCGATTTCACCTTATCCTTTTAGTGCTTTTAATGGCCTGCCAAACAGAAACGATCGAACTTCCTTCAACGGTATTTGAGGATTCTAATGGCATGCAATCCTCCGACTACCAAACTACTATTGACTTTTGGAAGGATTTGTCTGATATCAGCCCGGGAGTTTCCCTGTTTGAGGTGGGGGAGAGCGATGCCGGACTTCCAATTCACCTGGTGCTTGTTGGGAAAGAAAAAATCAAGGATTGGAAAAGTTTAAAGACTTCCAAAAAGACTGTGTTGCTCATAAATAATGGAATTCATCCAGGTGAACCGGATGGTATTGATGCCTGCCAGCTAATTGCAAAAGAAATTTTAAGTGGAAAGCACCCCGGTGTTGATCTAACGAAAACGGTCCTTGCGATTGTACCCGTGTACAACATAGGAGGGGCCCTTAACCGGAATGCCAATAGCCGAGCCAATCAAAATGGCCCTGAGCTGTATGGATTTAGGGGTAATGCACAGAACCTGGATTTAAACCGAGACTGCATTAAAATGGACAGCAAAAACGCCCGAGCATTGGCAGGCCTTTTTGATGCCCTGGATCCCGATTTGTTTTTTGATACGCATGTATCTAACGGGGCAGATTACCAGCATGTAGTAACCTTGCTTTCTACACAGGAGGATAAACTAGGAGGGCCATTGATGGATTTTTACCGAGGTGAGCTTAGCGGAGAATTATTTAAAAGAATGCGGCAAGATTCATTCCCAATGAGCCCCTACGTAAATGTTTGGGGAAGAGCCCCGCAGGATGGAGGTATTTATCAATTTATGGATTGGCCGCGCTATACTAATGGCCTGGCTACCTTTCATCATATCCCTGCCTATACCATAGAAACCCACATGCTTAAGCCCTTTAAGGACAGGGTGTTAGGGACACTTGCCTTAATAAAGAATGCAGCTATATTGATATCTGAAAAGGGCGAAGAATTACAAAAAATCAGATCCCAACAAAAGGAGCATTACGCAAGGGCAAAAGAACAGTTTTACCATTGGGAAATAGACTCCTCACAATACGAGGAAATAAGCTTTTCGGGATTTGAGTATCGCGAACTGCCAAGTGCTTTAAACAGCGATTTTATACAATCCACCTACGACCGCGATTATCCTTTTGATACTATAATTCCCTTTTACAACCGCTACAAAGGCAGCAAGATTGCGAGCAAGCCCAAAGCATTTATTATTCCAGCTGGATATTATGAAGTGGCAGAGCGTTTAGCAGCGCACGGTGTGGAGCTAAGAAAAATGGACAAGGATACCGTGCTGCGGGTAAGAAAGGCTAGGATAGAATCGTATGAAACGAGTTCAAATGCCTATGAAAAGCACTATCCGCATTATAACATACAGCTTTCCTGGACAGAGGGGGATGAAAAAATACTAGCCGGTAGCTATTGGGTGGCTACGGAAAGTGATAAAGATCGTATCCTAATGGAAACACTGATTCCAGATGCGATGGACAGTTATTTTACCTGGAATTTCTTTGATGCCATTTTGCAGCAAAAGGAAGGCTATTCGCCCTATGTCTGGGATAGAAAAGCCGCTGATCTCTTAAGTGCAAACCCAGACTTAAAAATGAAGTTTGAGCAGAAGCTACAAAACGAGCCTGGATTTAGGTCTAATTTAAATGCGCAGCAATATTGGGTTTACCAGAACTCAGACCATGCCGAGAAAGCTTATTTAGACTATCCGGTGCGCTTTGTGCTCCCGTAGTACAAAAATATTTTCATGAGTTTGTAAAAGGGATTTAAAAGCAATCTAATTTTGGTGTAACCAGAGTTCTCTGGCTGTTTGTTCCTAATCTTTTTCTGAAATGCAAGTTCAATCCAGAGGGGTTTTAGCCCTTCTTGTTTGCCT
>JBMYJC010000160.1:0-5460 GCA_049594055.1 Luteibaculum sp.
TGGACCTCCGAGGCTAAGCACGGTAACATTTATGTAAAATTTGCGCTTGAATACTATGAGTCCTCCGAGGTTTTTAATAGACTTGAAGAACTGAATGAAGCAGAAGGAAGAATTTGTAAAAACTTAAAATGGCGTCCTGCCTTGCACTAAAATGGATTTTGAAATAAACCTCAGTACAGACATAGAGCCAAGTGCAGGGAAGATTCTCATTTCGGAGCCCTTCCTTAACGACCCCTTTTTTAAACGCACCGTTATTTTACTCTGCAAACACGAAAGCGAAGAAGGCACCTTTGGCTTAGTGTTAAATCGCTTTTTGGATGTTGAGCTGAGTGAAGTGCTAAACGACTTTCCATCTTTTGGTGGACGGGTTGGATTGGGCGGCCCAGTAGAACCCAGCTCCATGTTTTTTCTTCATACCCGTGGTGATTTAATTACCGACTCGGTGCAGGTTTTTGACAACATTCGCTTAGGTGGCGACTTTGAGCGTGTAAAAGAGCTTATAGACTTAGGGCTAATAAGCGAGAAGGAAATTCGCTTTTTTATTGGCTACAGCGGTTGGAGTAAAAACCAGTTAGACAATGAACTTAAAGAAAAGTCTTGGCTTGTTACAGAAACCAGCTCTAAAGCCATTATGGAAGCCACCGATAAGCACCTTTGGGAGCAGGCTTTAAAAGATCTTGGAAAGCGTTTTTCTATGCTGGCTAACTTTCCTGAGGATCCTTCGCTGAACTAATTTTCTCGTACACATGATGATTCAGCCCCAGTAAAAGTTGGTCGGCAATCTTGTGGAAATAGCGTTTGCTCTTATATCGATTTACCCAGCGTATTCCCTGTACTGCATTAGTTAGCAGAATTTCATCCGCACTCATCAACCTTTGGTGCGTTAAGGCACACTCAAAGATCTTATAGCCCAAATCAATCGCCAGGTTAATTACCACGGTTCTCATGGTTCCCACTACACAGCCTTCGCTAAGGGCGGGCGTATAAATCACATCCCCACAAACTACAAACACATTGCTGCTGGTGCTCTCAATAATGTTGCCTTTTTCGTTTAAAATCAGGCATTCATCCAGGTTTTTTCTTTGGGCTTCCAGGCCAGCTAGAACATATAGCTGGCTGTTTATCAACTTTACCTTGGCCAAAGGATTGAGCTGTTTTTTATAATCCAAAAACGCATCCACCGCTAGACCTTGGTGGTTCAACTCAAAACCTTCTCCGCTAATATTAGATACGGTGAGCAAGTAGCCTAGCTGGTTGTCTTTTGGTGTATAGTAGCCGCCTGGATTTCTAAATACCGACAAGCGCACACGAGCATCGGCATAGATTTGGTTTTTATCCAACAATTGCACAATGTGCTGTCTAATGCGCTCTTCGCTGAAATAAACCGATTTCTCTATGCCCAATAACTTTAAACCATGGTAAAGCCTCTTAAAGTGGCTGTCTAAATCCCAAAGTTGTTTATTAACCACCCGAAAGGTTTCGAAAACACCATCCCCGTACAAAAAGGCGCGGTTATCTGCTTTTATAATTCCGTTGGCTGCGGGAAGGTAGTTCCCATTGTATACTAAGTACTGCTCTAGAGGCTTATCCATGCGCTAACAAAGGAGTAATGTTAGCCGCAAAGTTAGAATTTGCAACAACCTGCAAAGTTTTAAAGCCCAATTCACGAGCTGGGATGATGTCTCGTTCCTTATCTCCTATCATCCAGGAATTAGCAACATCCACCTGAAACTGGTGAACGGCCCTTTCAAAAAGCAGTCTGGAGGGTTTTCGGCAAAGGCACCTGGAAAAATTTGGATGGTGCGGACAGTAGTAAATGAAATCGATCTCCAGGCCATTCCGATTAGCCTCTTTGTGAATGATTTGATTTAAATATTCGACCTCTGCATGCCCGTAGAAACCCTGGGCAATTCCACTTTGGTTAGTGATAATTCCAAAGCGAAAACCTGCCTTTTGCAGGGATATTAATCCGTCCCAAAAACCATCCACCCAAACAAAATCTTCGGCTTTAAAGGTGTGTTTTCCTCGCTCCTGGTTTACCACCCCATCGCGATCTAGAAAAACATAGGGTCTCATGATAGAAAGGAATTGATGAATTGTCCGATTTGCGAAAAGAAGGAAGATAAAATGGAAAAATCCAAAAACACGGTAAAAAGGATTCCAAACAAAGCCCCAAAAAAGTGAGCATCGTGTGCTACATGATCACTAGACTTTTTATCCATCCAATATTCATACGCCAGATAAACGGATCCAAAAATGAAAGCAGGAATAGGAATGGGAATAAAAAACAGGTAAATACTGTTTAGCGGTTGCATTAATACAAATGAAAACAGCACTGCGCTAACCACTCCACTCGCCCCGATAGCATGATAAGACGAGTCTTCTTTGTGCTTGGAAAAAGCCTTAAGGGAGGAAAATATGGCCGCTCCAATTAACATGAAATAAAATAAAATGGAACCAAATGTTGGTCCTTTAATGGCTTGAAAAGCTCCCAGCACAAAACGGCCAAAGCTGTAAAATACAAAGAGGTTTATAAATAAATGTGCAAAGGAGCCGTGCACCAAAACATGGCTCAAAAATCTATACCACTGCCCCTGCTGGATGATTGCATAAGGAGAAAAACTTAAGCGCCTGATTAAATCCTGGTTGCTAAGAGCACTTAAGGAAACAAGCAGTATTACCCCGAGTAGGATATAAAACATGGGTTGGTTTTTTGGTAAAAGTGGCTAAAATGTGCATTCCTTTATAAATCTGATTGATAGAATGCCTGATGAAAATCAAAAGCGCTGCTGGCGAAAAGTGGTCGCTTTGCGGTAGATGTTCTGTAGTTTGGCGGCCATATAATTGCCAATGCCCCACCGCAATTCCCCTTTAGTTAGCATTATAACTGTAAACTATGATGGTTTAGAGGATACTCTGGATCTAATACGCTCGGTTGAGAAAGTAAACTACCCCACTTGGGAACTTTGGGTAGTGGATAATGGCTCGGAGCTGGACCCTGGTGAGTCCATTAAAAGCCTGTTCCCAGACGTGCATGTAATTAGATCCGAAGAAAATTTGGGTTTTGCTGGCGGGAATAACCTTGCTGTGCATCAAGCAAAAGGAGACTACCTGTTTTTTGTTAATAACGACAGTATTCTGCACCCAGACTGCCTGCAGATTTTGGTTGAAACCGCGGAGAGCCTACCTAATCTGGGTGCGATAAGTCCCAAATTTCACTATTACCACCACAGTAATCTCATTGAGTTTGCCGGTTGCAGTCAGGTTAACCTGCTAACCGCAAGAAATCATGCCGTGCTCAATAAAAAACAAGACGATGGAATTACGGGATTAATAGAAACCTCGTATGTACATGGTGCAGGTATGTTGGTTCCTAAAAGAGTAATTCAGTTGGTTGGTACCATGGATGCCTCTTTCTTCTTGTATTACGAAGAACTGGATTGGTGCGAGCGGATACGCAGAGCTGGGTTTAATATTTATTGCCAGCGCAATGCCTTAATGTTCCATAAAGAATCGGCTACAGTTGGGAAACAAAGCCCGCTTAAAACGTATTACTTAAATAGAAATCGCATCCTGTTTATGCGTAGAAACTTCCCTTTTCCTAAAAACCTCCCCTTCATTGTGTACTTGTTACTCATTTCCATACCCAGCAATCTGTTGCGATTTATTTTAAAGGGCGAACGAGAGCATTTAAGGGCCTACCTAAAAGGTGTGTATTGGCACATAAACCCCAAAGTAAGTTTGTAAGCTATGTGTGGAATTGCCGGTTTTATTGATTTTAGCAGCACACTGCGGGAGGATATTCTCTCTGCCATGTGCAAGGCAATTGCCCACAGGGGGCCAGATGCCCAGGGAACTAGAGTCCTACATCATCCTAACGCACACGTTGGCTTGGGGCATCGCAGGTTATCCATCCTGGATTTATCTGATTTAGGGGTGCAGCCCATGAGCAGAAATGAAATTCACATTGTTTTTAATGGGGAGATTTACAATTTCCGGGAGATTAAAAAATCGCTTGAAGATCTTGGGTACCATTTTAAAAGCGAAACCGATACCGAAGTAATCTTAGCAGCGTATCAGCAATGGGGAATGCCCTGCCTGAAAAAATTTAAAGGCATGTTTGCCTTTGCCTTGTATGACGAGAAAGAGGAGAAAGTATTCCTGGTTAGAGACCGGGTGGGTGTTAAGCCTTTGTATGTATATCACCGTGGCGAGCATATTCTTTTTGCTTCTGAGCTAAAAGCATTCCATCAAAACCCGCAGTTTAATGCAGAGCTAGACCACAATGGCCTGGCTCTATTTTTAAAGTACAGCTATCTGCCTACTCCCTACTGCATTTTTAAAAACACCCTAAAAGTTAAGCCGGGTTCTTTCCTTGAAATCAACTTAAGGCGCAAAACAATTGACGAGCGCAAATACTGGGATGTAATAGATGCCTACAACCAGCCCAAGCTAGATTTGAGCTATGCTGAGGCTGTGGATGAGATGGAGAAAGTACTGCGTAAATCCTTTATGTACCGGATGGTGAGTGATGTGCCGGTGGGAGTTTTCTTGAGTGGAGGCTACGACAGCGCGGCAGTAGCTGGAATTATCCAGAGCCAAATGAGCAGTCCGCTAAAAACCTTTACTATAGGATTTAAAGAGGAAGCCTTTGATGAAGCCCGGGATGCCAGAAAAATAGCGGAGCATTTAAAAACAGATCATACGGAGCTAACCTGCACCCCACACCAGGCCAGGGAGATTTTTCACAGCATTCCAGACATATACGATGAGCCCTTTGCAGATAACTCTGTTGTGCCCACCATTTTAGTTTGCAAATTGGCGAAACAAGATGTAAAGGTTGCACTCTCTGGGGATGGTGGCGATGAGATTTTTGCTGGATACAACAAGTTTAAGTTGGCGCTTAATTTCACTAAAAAGTACCCCAATGTTATCCAGAAATTTTTGGGTAATTCTATGTCCTTAATTGACCCTGAAAACATTCCATACTTTAGAAATACGCACAATTTTTCTTCTCGCTATGAGAAGATGATTAACATCTGGAAATCGCAAAGCCCCTTTGTTGCCCTCAAGAATATTGCCCACTACATAACCGAGGAAGAAGCACACAGAATTTTACAGGTACCCTTTGAAAATAAAAGCACCTACTTTGATATTGAAAATAGTCTTGGCAACCACAATGATGACTTGAATAAAATGTTAGCCATTGACTATAAAACCTTCCTGATGGACAACAATATGGTTAAGGTGGATAGAGCCTCCATGTCGGTTGGATTAGAGGGAAGAGAACCCTTTTTGGACCAGGATGTAATCGAACTGGCTGCCCGCCTTCCCTCCCATTATAAAATTAGGTCGGGATACACCAAATCCATCTTGAAGCATATTACTCACCGCTATGTAGATCCGGCTATAATGGACAGGCCTAAAAAACCTTTTATTGCCCCCCTGGAGGTTTGGTTT
>JBMYJC010000161.1:0-5158 GCA_049594055.1 Luteibaculum sp.
AAGAATGATTTAATTTTTAACGACAACAAAGAAGCCCTAAGCTTCTCCGATGAGTTTATTGATATTTCGATTCTTGATATTGAAAACCCAAATCTTTTCTCCGTTTTTAGATTATCCCGACCAGATTCAACCATACGCGAACAGGCCCAGGATGCAATTCTACAATACATCACTAAAGGCAAGGAGTTTGCTGACTTTTACTTTAATCAGCGCAGAAATATTAGAGTAAGTGATGTTGTTTACAAGGAAGATTCTATAAGAATTGGAATTATGGACTTTAATGTGAATGGCAAATACAATGATTTGGGCTCAGACCGAATTGTAATTGGCAATTATGCGGGTAAAATAAGTGGCACCGAGAAGGCTTCTGGTGCGGTTATACTTGATTCATCAACCTATTTCCAGAGTGCAAATTATGCCTTTGAAGTAGTCCAGGTGGCTGAAAACGGCACTTCAATAAGCTTTAAACCTACTTTCAGTACTAATGCCGATAAGCGAATAGAGGTGGGCGACTCAATTAAGAACTATCCTTTTGAACTGCTATCCGGTAAAAAAACCTCTATGCATGATTTTCTAGATGGAAATAGATACTTATATCTTCACTTCTGGGCTACCTGGTGTGCCGGATGTCATCAGGAAATGGAGGATTTACATCGGTTGGACAGTACTAACAGGAATGTAGTACGCATAGTTAGCCTGAACTACAATGAGAACATCACAAAAATAAAGTCCTTCACAGATCAGTATAAAATCTCTTGGATTAATGGTCTTTCCACAACTGAAATTAATGAAGCTTTGTCAGTTGTTGGTTTGCCAAGAAATATTTTGATCAATCCTTCAGGAAAAATTATTGATATGGATAGTCATCCTTCTGACTTATTGAAACAAATTGATGAATTTTAAAATATCCTAGCATTGAACCTATGAAACTTTTAAGCTTAATTTTTCTTCTTTCCTTTAGTTTTTTGAGCCTTCAAGCGCAAGAATATATTAGCTCCATTCGCGATTTTCAAACAGAGTTGAATCAAAAATTTAAGGACCCAGAAAAATCGCCATTAACAGCCAAAGACCTTCAAAATTTTAAGGGCCTGAATTTTTACCCCATCCAGGAAAAGTATAGGGTTGTAGCTAATTTTCAGCGAGCGAAGGATGCTATCCCATTTCAAATGAAAACCACTACCAGCCGCATGCCTACCTATGAGCTGTATGGAATAGCGAGTTTTGAATTGGACGGTGAAACTTATTCCCTAAACATTTATCAAAGTCATGATCTAAGAAAAATGGAGGATTATAAGGATCATCTTTTCCTTCCTTTTACCGATTTAAGCAGTGGAGATGGAACTTATGGAGGCGGGCGCTACATAGACTTAAACATACCAGAAGGTGACAGCATAGTTATTGACTTTAATAAAGCCTATAACCCTTACTGTGCCTATAATTACAAATACTCCTGCCCCATTCCACCCAAGGAAAATGATCTGCCCATTGCCATAGAAGCGGGGGTTAAATATTAATTTGCACTCATGGCTACTACTCCAGAACACGATGAAAAAATAGCGAGGCTCACTTTTGCCTCCGTTTATCCCCACTATGTAACCAAGGTGGAGAAAAAAGGGCGCAGCAAAGAGGAATTGTTACAGGTTATTGAGTGGCTTACCGGGTTTAACGAAAGCGACCTGGAAAAGCTAATTGCCGAAAAAGTAAGCTTTAAAGAATTCTTCTCCAGAGCCCAAATAAACCCCAATGCCTCCCAAATTAAAGGGCTTATTTGTGGATACCGCATAGAAGAGATTGAAACCCCCTTAACCAAGCAAGCGCGGTACTTAGATAAGCTTGTGGATGAATTGGCAAAAGGTAAGAAGATGGAGAAAATCTTACGCGAATAGGCCTAATTCCAAATCAAAATAATTGGAGCTTTTCACTCAAACCAAAGCCCTCTAATTTTATGGCATGATCGAGTATCAAAACATTCTAACCAATATAAAACGCTATGTAGACCTCAACGAGGAAGACGAGAAAAGCTTTGTTGACATCATACGGAGTAGTAGAGTAAAACGAAGACAGTTTATTGTGCAACCCAACTTTGTTTGCAGCCACCAAACTTATGTGGTAAGTGGGGCTTTTAGAAGCTATTTTGTGAATTCTGAAGGAATAGAGCACACCATCCAATTTGCGATTGAGGATTGGTTTATTAGTGACTTTAATAGCTACATCAACCAAAGCCCTGCTTCTCTTTTTGTTGAAGCGCTGGAAGATTCTTTGGTACATCAAATTGCTTATCAGGATGTAGAGGATCTCTGTAGCGCAAACCCAAAATTTGAACGATTCTTTCGTCTAGTTGCGCAGAAATCCTTTGCTTTTTCGCAGCGAAGAGTTCTATCCAATTTGGGTAAAACTGCTGAGGAACGCTACCTGGAATTTCAGCAACTATACCCTTCCATTGTTCAACGTGTTCCACAATATGCCCTGGCTTCATATTTGGGTATGTCTCCAGAGTTTCTCAGTAAAATAAGAAGGCGTTTAAGTACCCTTTCTTGAACTGCTTCAAGAAGATTTCCTAATTCAGTTCATTTTAAAGGCTTTCCCAGTGTTGCAGCTTTGTATTGTCAATATTGACTAAACAAAAAACAACACAAGATGAACACTGTTAAAGCTATTCCTTCTTACGCAGAAGGCCTTACAGAATTGCAGCAAAACCTGGAAAACATGCTTCCAACTCAGGTATTGGAAGTTTTTTCAAAAGATGCTGCCAAACTAGAAAAAAAGCATGCATCCATTCTAAAACTTACAGAAGGAGAAACTGCCCCTAATTTTACTTTGTCTAATGCATTGGGAGAAAGTATAAACCTTTCCTCCCTATTAAAAAAGGGCAAGGTGGTTCTTACATTTTACCGCGGAACATGGTGCCCTTATTGCAACTTGCAACTAAACCAATACCAACAAGCGCTTGAAGAAATTCATGCTTTAGGTGCAGAGCTGGTGGGTGTTTCTCCTCAAACTCCAGACGAATCCCTGAGCATGCAGGAAAAAAACAATCTGCAGTTTCAAGTTCTAAGTGATAATGGTAACCTAGTGACCAGAAAATTCACCACCGTATTTAAAAATGGACACGAGCCTATTGAAGCCATGAAAAGTTTGGGTATCGATTTCTCCGCTCACTACGCGGATGATTCCAACGAAATTCCTGTGCCGGCTGTATTCATTATTGAACAGGATGGAAAAATTTCTTTTGCCAAAACTAATGGTGGTGATTACCGCAGCAGAATAGAAGTACAGGAGATCTTAGATGCTTTAAAAAACTAGAAAGATGGCAAAGAGAACCTGGTTAATTACAGGCATTTCAAGCGGATTGGGCAGGTCAATTACCCAATCCGCAATGGATGCAGGAGATTACGTGATTGGAACCTTTCGGCAGAAGGCGCAAGTAGATGATTTTAATTTACAGCATAAAGGCATAGCGGAGGCTTTCCTTTTGGATTTAACTTCTCAGACGCAGATTGAAAACTTAGCCTTAGAAATCCAGCAGCGTAATTTGAAAGTGGATGTTTTGGTTAACAATGCCGGAATTGGTTTTGTTGGAGCTATTGAGGAAAGCAGCATGGAGGAGCTTAGGCATGTATTTGAAGCTAACTTTTTTGGCAGCTTTAGACTCACCCAACTGATTTTGCCCATGATGCAGGCCGAGGGAAAAGGGAAAATTGTTCAGATTTCATCCCACGGAGGATTTAAAGCCTTTGCTGGTTTTGGAGTTTACAATGCGAGCAAATTTGCCCTGGAAGGATTTAGTGAAGCCCTTGCACAAGAAATTGCTCCTTTGGGGATAAAAGTATGCATAGTAGAGCCTGGGCCGTTTAGAACCGAGTTTGCTGGAGCCAAGCTTGTAGAGGCCAAAAGGCAAATACCCGCGTATCAGGCGAATGCCGGAGCCTTCAGGAAAAAACTAAAAAGTGTACATGGCAAACAAGAAGGAGATCCTAAAAAAGCCGCAGAGGCAATTTTAAAGTGGGTGGATGAGGAGTTGGATGTACTTCGCTTACCCCTCGGGAAAATTGCCCTGAACAGTTTAAACAGCAAATTGCAAAGTGTAGCACAAGACCTTGAGAAATCTACCTCAATAGCAACAGGGGCCGTCTTTTCCTAAAGTGCAAATCCTTCTTAATCAAAAATTAAACGGACCCTTAGAGCCTTAAATTAGTTCTTAAAATAGCAATCAGCTGAAGCAATGAGCACAATTGGGGTGGAAGAATTAAAAGAACCAGAATTTCGTCTGTTGGATAAATTATCCCATCAGGACCTCATGCCCTTTGTTAAACGAGCTTGGCAAATTAAAAGTCTTATCTATTACCTATTCAATGGACTTTGCCTCCTTTGCGGCATTTGCTTTGTGGCACTGTTTGTTCTGGATTTTATTCGTGGAGAATTAAGTTTAAGTAAGGAGTTTAGTTACTTCTCATATGGGGTTGCCGCTTCCTTTTTACTTATTCCTTTTCACGAATACCTGCACGTCTTGGCTTATAAGCATTTAGGTGCCGTAAACACTTCTTATGACATGAATTTGCGCAAGTTCTATTTCATGGCCATGGCAGATAAGTTTGTTGTCAATGCGCAAGAGTTTCGCATCATTGCCCTTACTCCTTTTGTTGTAATCTCTGCTCTTTGCTTATTGGGTGGGTTGCTGGCTCCGGGGCTTTGGAGTTGGATTCCCCTGGGTGTTTTTTGTACACATAGCATATTTTGTTCAGGCGATTTTGCCCTGTTAAATTATATGGAACACCACAAATCTCAAGGTATTTACACCTATGACGACAAGGAAAAAGGAGAATCTTACTTTTTTATTAAGCGGGTAGCCGAGTGAGGAGCAGGGAAAAAGGACAAAACCAAATAAAAAGGCGCGGCCAAAACCAGAACCGCGCCTTTCCATCCAGCAAAATTGCTCTGCTTATTCACCCTGGCCTAGCGAGAACCCGGGCTTATTATTGAACTTGTACAAGTTTTCGGTTTTTATCACATCATATCCCATATGATTCAAGGTGGAGAGAAGGGCAACTACTTGCTCAAAATCTACCGGAGCATAGTTTTGCTCCTGGTTAGCCCACGGACTGGCCCAAGAAACAAAACGGCAGCGCCAGTGGTCGGTGCAATAAGTCTCATCCAATCC
>JBMYJC010000161.1:5168-5459 GCA_049594055.1 Luteibaculum sp.
ACTTTTACCCCGCGGTTAGTAATCATCTTAAGCTTCAGCTTATAGGAATCGATGTGCGATAAAGCCTCTCCCAGCTCCTGTGGGTTGCCATGGGGCCAATCAAGGAATACATCCACTCCCACCAATTCCTTTTTCTCTTCCTTCCTAATGTAATCTGGAATGCGGATTTCGCCTTTGCCTGCCTGGAGTTCGCTTTTGGTTAATTTTTCAGGTGTTTTTCCGAGATTGGCTATGATATGGTCGGCAAATTCTTGAGTGCCAACTTGCTTAATACTCTGACCAGCCCGGTAA
>JBMYJC010000162.1:0-5412 GCA_049594055.1 Luteibaculum sp.
CATGGAAGAGTTATTTCATTTTGTTGAACAAAAGGAGGTGGTGGTTAAACGCTAATAGTTCTGGTCTTTCCAGGATTCTTTCACCTTTTTAACAATATTAATTGGACACTAAATTTGGGTTCAATGGCAAAATGTTTAATCTTTACGCTAAAATCTTAAACAAGATGTCAGAGCTAGAATTTACCCGCGAAATAATTTCTCTTCAAGATTTTCTTAAGATCCAGGCTTTAAAAATTACCCGAGACGAGGTGAAAGCTGAAGATCTGGTGCAAGACACCAACTTTAAAGCATTGAAGAACAAGGACAGCTATAAGGTTGGAACTAACCTTAAGGCTTGGTTGTACACCATTTTGAGAAATACTTTTATCAATGGTTATCGCAAGGAGAAAAATCGCAAGACCTTTTCTGACAGCACCGCAAACAACTATTTTATTGATTCTTCCAACTATGTGAATTCTGAAGGGGCAGACCATAGCGTAAACATGGGTGAGATTACTGGAGCGATAGAGGCGGTAGACGAAAGTCTTAAAATTCCGTTCATGATGTTCTTTAGAGGCTATAAATACGAGGAGATAGCGGAGCACCTCAATATTCCGATAGGCACCGTTAAAAGCCGAATCTTTAAAGCGCGCAAAAAAATACAGGGTCAGCTCACTGCATATAGTGATTAGTAAAAACTTACTACTTTTAGGCCAAGGTAACCTTCGAGGGTTACCTTTTTTTTTGTTATGAGAAGAGCATTAATCATATTCGCCAAGAATCCTGAAAAAGGTAAAGTAAAGACCCGCTTAGCCAAAGACCTGGGCAGCAATGAAGCACTCACCTGGTATTTGAGATTGTTAAAAAGAACCGAAACAGCCATCCAAGGCTTAACCGCAGAGAAAACGGTGTATTGGAGCAAGGCTGAACCCCTTCATCCACCCGCATTTTACCGAGATGAATTTGCGCACAAAGTGCAGCAAGGTGAAAACCTGGGCGACAAGATGTCGCAAGCAATAGAAGACCAATTCAGAAAAGGCTATGATGCCCTAGTAATTATTGGAACCGATTGCTGGGATTTAAAACCCAAGCACATTGAAGAAGCCTACCAGTTATTGCGTAAAAACGATGTGGTAATGGGCCCTGCAAAAGATGGTGGTTATTACCTTTTAGGCATGAATCGTTACCACCCCGAATTATTTGAGAATGTGCCCTGGAGTACAGAAGAGGTGGCCAATGTAACGCGAAAAGCTTGCCAAAAGCTAGAGCTTTCCATGGCCGAAATAGAAACCCTTAACGATGTGGACAAAGTCCATGATTTGCCCCTTATATAATCTCTATGACTAATTTATTAGAACGCATCCAAGATGCATGCATAACCCTGAAAGACAATGGGTTTGAGGATTGCAATGTGGGAATTGTTTTAGGTACCGGATTAGGTAACCTGCTTAACCACGTGAAAATCATCAAGGAAATCTCCTACCAGGATATTCCGCACTTCCCCGTTTCCACTGTGGAATTTCACAAGGGACGCCTTATTCTGGCCGAGCTGGAAGGAAAGCGCGTGATTATCATGAATGGTCGCTTTCATTATTACGAAGGCTACAGCATGGAAGAGGTGGTGTTTCCTATCCGCGTAATGCATAGCATGGGTGTAAAGAATCTCCTAATTTCCAATGCGGCAGGAGGAATTAACCTGAATTTTAAAAAGGGTTCTTTGATGATCATAGACGATCATATCAATCTGCAATCGGGTAACCCCTTGCGCGGAAAGAACTTTGACGAATTGGGTCCGCGTTTCCCAGATATGTCTGAACCTTACAGCAAAAAATTACAGGTTAAACTCACGGAAATTGCTGCAGCTCAGGGATTTGCAGATCGTATAAAACAAGGAGTTTATGTTGCAGTAGATGGTCCTAACCTGGAAACACGGGCAGAATATCGCTTTTTGAGTAGGATAGGAGCTGATGCGGTTGGAATGTCAACTGTGCCAGAGGTAATTGCTGCAAACCATTGTGGAATGCAGGTAGCCGCTGTTTCGGTTTTAACCGATGAATGCGACCCTGACAACTTACAAGCCATCAACATTGATGAAATAATTGCTATAGCTGGAGAAGCGGAGCAGTACTTAAGTAAGCTTTTTATTGGATTGGTGGCCAAGCTTTAATCCGAATTAATTAACGACAAAAAAGAAGGGGGAGCTTGTTGCTCCCCCTTTTTGATTTAGTGCAATACTTCGTCTTCTATCGCTTTTCGAAATACAATTTGATTCTCGAAAACATCCATTACCAATTCATCATTGGCACTCACTTTTCCAGCTAAAATGTCCTTGGATAAGGCATTTAGTACTTCGTTTTGAATGAGGCGTTTTACTGGTCTGGCTCCAAACATGGGGTCAAAACCCTGATTAACCAAGTAGTTTAAACCTTCTTCCGACAATCTAATCTGAATCCCTTTGTCTTTTAAACGCTTGTTAACCTGCTCCATTTGGATACTGATGATGGATTTAACCACCGATTTTTCAAGCGGTCTAAAGGTTACCACTTCATCAATACGATTTAAAAACTCCGGACGCAATGATTTTTTGAGCAAGTCAAAAACCTGGTCTTTTGTTTGGCTGTAAATTTCATCCAGCCTGGATTCATTAGCCTGCTCAAAATTGCTTGCAATGATATCAGAACCTATGTTGGAGGTCATGATAACAATGGTGTTTTTAAAATCTACTGTGCGGCCTTTGTTATCGGTTAATCTACCGTCATCCAGTACCTGTAGCAAAATGTTAAACACATCGGGGTGTGCCTTTTCAATCTCGTCCAGCAGGATTACACTGTACGGTCTTCTCCTAACCGCTTCGGTTAGTTGTCCACCCTCATCGTAACCCACATAGCCCGGAGGCGATCCTACCAAACGGTTCACCGCATGTCTTTCCTGGAATTCACTCATGTCTATCCGCGTCATGGCGCGTTCATCATTAAAGAGGAATTCACTTAGGGCTTTGGCTAGTTCTGTTTTCCCAACCCCGGTAGAACCCAGGAAAAGAAAGGAACCAATAGGTTTGTTTTCATCTTGCAAACCAGCTCTGGATCTTCTTACAGCATCTGCTACTGCAGTTAGTGCCTCATCCTGGCCAACTACCCTTTTTACAAGGCGTTCTTCCAATTTCAGCAGCTTTTCTTTCTCGCTTTCCAGCATTTTAGATAGTGGGATCCCAGTCCATTTGCTTACTACATCGGCTATTTCTTCGGCATCAACTTCTTCCTTGAGCAGTTTGGCACCTTTCTGCCGCTCTTTCATTTTGGTTTTGGCTTCCTCAAGATTAAGCTCCAGCTCGCGTAATTTTCCGTATCGCAATTCTGCTACTTTACCGTAGTTGCCTTCGCGTTCTGCGCGCTCGGCTTCCATTTTTAATTGGTCAATTTCCTCTTTATAGCTTTGTACGCTGTCAATGAGTTCTTTCTCGGTTTCCCACTGCGATTTTAAGCGCGATCTTTTTTCGTTTAAGTCGGCCAAATCTGCAGCTAATTGGTTGAGTTTTTTCTCATCCTTTTCGCGTTTAATGGCTTCGCGCTCAATCTCCAATTGGAGTATTTTGCGGTCTACTTCATCCAATTCCTCTGGTTTGGAGTTCATTTCCATTCGCAATTTGGAAGCCGCTTCATCCATTAAGTCAATGGCTTTATCGGGTAAAAAGCGATCTGTAATGTAACGGGTGGAAAGATCTACCGCTGCAAGAATGGCTTCATCCTTAATCAGTACTTTATGGTGGTTTTCGTAGCGGTCTTTAATCCCTCTGAGGATGGACACAGCCGATTCGCGATCGGGTTCATTCACATAAACCTTTTGGAATCTTCTTTCTAAGGCCTTGTCTTTCTCAAAGTACTTTTGGTATTCATTTAGGGTTGTGGCACCAATAGCTCTAAGTTCTCCACGTGCAAGTGCAGGTTTTAAAATATTGGCTGCATCCATGGCGCCTTCGCCTGCACCGGCACCAACTAGAGTATGGATCTCATCTATAAAGAGAATGATGTTTCCATCGGATCCAACTACCTCTTTAATGACTGATTTTAAGCGCTCCTCAAACTCTCCTTTGTATTTGGCACCAGCTATAAGAGCCCCCATGTCCAGGGCAAATATCTGTTTGCGAAGCAGGTTGTCGGGTACATCTTCCTGCACCATTCTGTGTGCAATTCCTTCGGCAATGGCGGTTTTACCTACACCCGGCTCACCAATTAGGATGGGGTTGTTTTTGGTTTTCCGGCTAAGAATTTGGATCACCCTACGGATTTCGTCATCCCTACCAATTACAGGATCTAATTTTCCATTGCTGGCCAACTCCTTTAAGTTGATGGCGTACTTTTCTAAGGCTCGGTAGGTAGACTCATGGGTTTGAGAGCTAACGGTATCACCTTTTCTAAGCTCTTTTATAATGGAAACCAGGTCGTTGAATTTTAGTCCGGCATCTTTAAGAATTTGACCGGTATTTCCACCGTGTTCAATCAGTGATAGCAAAATATGCTCAGCTGAAATGAATTCGTCTTTAAACTGCTTAAGGTAGTTCTCGGCTTTGTAAAAAACTTTGGCTGCCGCTTCATCCAAATGCAGTTTTCCGCCCTGTACTTTGGGTTGTTTTTCTAACTCCAGTTTGGCAACGGCTTTTACATTCTCTACGTTGGCTCCAACTTTTTTAAGTGCGTAGGGTAGTAGTTCGTTATCGTTTTCAATCAACGCGCTAAGGATATGCGCAGGAGTAATGCTTTGGTGATCGTATTTAACGGCTTCACCTTGAGCAGCCTGTACAATTTGTTGTGCACGCTGTGTAAATTTATCGAGGTTCATGGTTTTTTGCTTTTGCCAGAATATCGCAAAGCTTAAACCAAAAATTTGGATCGGTTAATGTGGCAGGGAAAGAAATAGAGTTGCGAAAATTAGTCAGGATGAATTAATAATTCCTGTCAAATTATCGGATTTAACCGACTGTATGTCAGTTTTTTAAGATTCTCTGATTGTAATTTCTTACGAGCTGGACAACATCTTCAAAAGCCACTTCTTCGTTGTAGAGGGCTTTTTCAATCTCAGGGACATCAATAAGGTAATATTCCAGCACGCGAAGGTAATTCTCACGGTTTAGTTGAATCACTTCGTTTTTGTCGAACTCAAAGTAATAGAAGGTTTTTACCTGGTCTTTGTACGCCTGGGCGTATGCGTAAAGGTTGTATCTGCCGTAGGCAACTTTCTCCAAGAGTTTAGGCGTATTGTTGATTTCCACCTTGCCGTATTGCATGAGGTTTATGCGCATGGCCTCAATTTTTCTTACGGGGATGTTTCGCTTTTTTTTCTGGCCGTCTGGGATGTAGGATACTTTTTTGTCGTACAGCGCTTTAACTTTAATTCTGCCTTCCAGACTGTCTCCTTCAACGGTGTAAATAAAGCCAT
>JBMYJC010000163.1:0-1232 GCA_049594055.1 Luteibaculum sp.
AATTATTTATCTGCGTAGTACGGTTCCAACCTTGGTAAAGCATATCCAAAGCAGGGGAAGAGCTTATGAAGAATCCATTCGATTGGATTATCTGAAAAAGCTAAACGAGCGCTACGAAGAGTGGGTGGAGTCTTATGACAGAGGGAAACTACTGATTGTGGATGTAGATAAAAACAACTTTTACGAGAATCCCGAGGATCTTGGGGTAATCGTAAATCAAATCAATGCTGAAATAAACGGTTTGTTTTAAAACAAAAAGCCATCCCCATTAAGGATGGCTTAGGAAGTGAAATTCACGTACAATTACAGCGACTCCGCTTCAACTTCTCGGTCTATCTTTTTTACCAGGCCTTGTAACACTTTACCAGGGCCTACTTCTATAAACTCCTTAGCTCCGTCTGCAATCATTTTTTGAACACTCTGCGTCCATTTTACCGGAGCCGTGAGCTGTAGGTTCAAGTTTTTCTTAATCTCATTAGGATCGCTAACTGCAGAAGCCGTAACGTTTTGATATACGGGGCAAATTGGCTTATTAAATTGAGTTGCCTCAATAGCTGCAGCCAGCTCTTCTCTTGCAGGCTCCATTAGCGGAGAGTGAAAAGCTCCCCCCACGGGAAGAAGAAGGGCGCGCTTAGCACCAGCCTCTTTTAAAGCTTCACAAGCCGATTCAACAGCAGCAACAGAACCAGAAATTACCAATTGCCCTGGGCAATTATAATTAGCAGCCACAACAACACCTTCTTGTTTTGCACAAACTTCCTCTACTACATGATCTTCCAACCCTAAAACAGCTGCCATGGTAGACGGCTCTTTTTCGCAGGCTTTTTGCATGGCCAAGGCTCTCTTACTCACAAGCTTTAGGGCATCCTCAAATGCTAAGGTTTTATTTGCAACCAAAGCGGAAAACTCTCCTAAACTGTGACCTGCTACCATATCGGGTTTTAACTCCTCTGCTTTGCTCAACGCGATGGCACAAGAGTGAATAAAAATGGCTGGTTGGGTAACCTTAGTTTCTTTTAAGTCCTCTGCAGATCCTTCAAACATGGTTTTTGTTATGTCAAAACCTAGAATGTCATTGGCCTTGGCAAAGAGGTCTTTAACTGCTTGTGATTCTTCCCACAAATCTTTTCCCATTCCGGGAAACTGAGATCCTTGTCCAGGAAATACAAATGCTTTCATCGTTCTCAATTTTGCGGCAAAATAAATCTTTAAAATAAAAAGCCCCACCACTT
>JBMYJC010000163.1:1258-5183 GCA_049594055.1 Luteibaculum sp.
AGAAATAAAAATAAGTTGATAAAATCCAGGTAGAGGGTTAAAGCACCCATAATGGCCATTTTAGACCCATTTTCATCATTGACATCCACTTGATACGAATATTCCTTCAAGCGCTGCATGTCATATGCAGTTAAACCAGTAAAAATGGCAACCCCCGCTAAACTAATAATGTAGTCCAGGGTAGAGCTTCCAAGGAAAAAGTTTACCAGCATCGCTATGATGATACCAAAAAGGGCGATGTACAAAACGCTGCCCATTTTAGATAGGTCTGTTTTTGTGGTATATCCTAAAATAGCCATACAAGCAAAGGTTCCTCCGGTGATAAGAAAGGTGGTAAAAATGGTTTCTCCGGCATAGGCCAAGAAAATGAAAGATAAACTTAATCCCATCAAGGCCGAGTAAATAATAAAAGTACTCATTGCCGCCATGGGGCTCATTTTCTGGATTCTTGCACTCAGTACAAACACCAAAATTACCGGGGCAAACATCACGATGTAACCGAAGAGGTTAAGTCCGCTTTCCCCAATCATTATTGAAATAAGCTCGGGGCTTGTTCCCACTAAATAGGATAAAGCACCTGTAATAGCCAGTCCTCCCGCCATGTATGTAAAAACCTTGCTAAAAAACGCCCGGCTTGCTGCTAGCGATACATTATACTCGTTGACGGTCTTGTCGTAATCCATGATTTTTTCAGATTTAATTTAAATCCGAAGATATTAACGAAATGAATTCGTTGCGCGTATTTTCCTTTAAAAATTCTCCTGTAAAGGCACTGGTGGTTGTAACCGAGTTTTGTTTTTGAACTCCACGCATTTGCATGCACATGTGCTGTGCTTCTATTACAACGGCTACGCCTAATGGCCTTAAAGTCTCCTGGATGCAATCGCGTATTTGATAGGTAAGTCTTTCTTGGACTTGCAATCTACGAGCAAACGCATCCACCACTCTTGGAATTTTTGACAAACCTACTATTTGACCATCTGGAATATAGGCCACGTATGCCTTGCCAAAAAATGGAAGCATGTGGTGTTCACACATGGAATAAAGCTCAATTTCCTTTACCAAGACCATCTGGCGATACTCCTCCTTAAACATGGCCGATTTTAAAATCTCTTCAGGATTTAAAGAATAGCCATGCGTTAAAAACTGCATAGCTTTAGATACACGCTCTGGGGTTTTTAACAACCCCTCGCGATTAGGATCTTCTCCTAATTCCTCAATGACCTTTTTATAATAACCAGAAAGCTTTGATATTGAATCTTCGCTGTATTTCTCTATACGCTCGTAGGCCTCCTCCTCTGAATGTCCGTTCTTACTCACCGTAGTATGTTGCAAAATTGTTTCTTGTTTCATAAAGCTTTACACAATAAAGTTGGCAGTTTAGCTTCTCCTTAACCAATGGATTTAGAATATTCCAAATTGCAATTACCAGGTTTTCGGTAGAGGCCATAATGCCTTTCATAAACGGCACATCAAGGTTTATGTTCTTGTGGTCTAGCTTTTCTGTTACCTCTTGTTTTATTATATCACTAAGCGCTTTCAGATCGCACACGTATCCGGTGTCTTCTTGTGGTTCTCCCTTTACTGTTATAAACAACTCATAGTTGTGGCCATGCCAGTTTTCATTGGCACACTTGCCAAATACCTCATGGTTTTTTTCAGTACTCCAATCGGGATTCCACAGCTTGTGCGCTGCGTTAAAATGCTCTCTTCTCGTTATCTCTATTAAAGGCATAGAATAGGTTTTCAAATATACGCTTAAACCCGCTTAGCGGTAAAAAGTTACTTTTGCCGCAAAGAAAACACAATGATCGTAGTTACGGGCGCGGCCGGTTTTATTGGAAGTTGTTTAGTGCAAGGCCTCTTAGATCGGGGATACAAAGATCTGGTTTTGGTAGATGATTTTTCAAAGCGGGAGAAAGAAGCTAATCATATCCAGAAGGAGGTTTCGCAGCGCCTAAACCGCAGCCAGTTTTTTAGTTGGTTGGATGAGCACGAAAACCAGGTACAGTTTGTTTTTCACCTCGGAGCAAGAACCGATACCACCGAATTCGACTACAGCATATTTGAGGAATTGAACGTGAATTATAGCATGGAGCTATTTAAACGTTGCGTTCAGTACTCCATTCCACTAGTGTACGCCAGCAGTGCAGCAACCTATGGACTGGGTGAGTTTAAGTGAGGATCTGAAACCATTAAACCCTTACGGAAAGTCAAAAAACGAGTTTGATAAATGGCTTTTAAAGCAAGAAAAATTCCCGCCTTTCTGGGCTGGCCTCAAATTTTTTAATGTGTACGGTCCCAATGAATACCATAAGGGGCGTATGGCTTCGGTTATTTTTCACGCCTTTAATCAAATTCAAAATACAGGTGGGGTTAAGTTGTTTGGTTCGCACAATGAAAACTACGAGGACGGAAAACAGTTGCGAGATTTTATTTATGTGAAAGACCTGGTAGATGTTTGCGTGTTTTTAATGGAAAACAGGGAGTATAGCGGAATTTATAACCTAGGCACAGGTAAAAGCAGAACCTTCGTAGATCTTGCCAAAGCGGTTTTTAAAGCTTTAGGGAAAGAACCACAAATTAGTTTTATAGATACTCCAGAAGATATCAGGGATAAGTACCAGTATTTTACCGAGGCCAAAATGGGGAAGTTGCGTGATGCAGGTTATGAAAAGCCCTTTACATCGCTTGAGGAAGGTATCAACGATTACGTTAAAAACTACCTGGTTCCCAACAAAATTTATTGATCCAATAATTTCTTTAGTTCCAGGAGATACGCTTTGATATTGTTTAAGCTATTTACTGCGTCTGCTTTGGTTGCAACGGCAATCCGTTGATGTTTTAGTTGGTCCTTAGCTCCGCTAAGCGTGTACCCTTTGGTTTTTACCAGGTAATGAATCTGCTGTAAGTTTTCTATATCCGTTTTGGTAAAAAGGCGGTTTCCCTTTTTGTTCTTGTGGGGTTGGATAATATCAAACTCGTTCTCCCAATACCGGACAATGGAGGCATTAACACCTAAAAGCTCCGCAACCTCTGAAATTGACCAATAAAGTTTTTCTGTAGGACGCGGTTTCCAGGGCATACGGGTTTACAACATGTTAGTCAAAGGACTGGTTCGCGCTTGAAGAAAGCTCGATCATACGATCGTATTCTTCCGGAGAAAGGTCATTAAAGAAGAAGTTGATAGGATCAATTTTCTTATTATCCTTCAAAACTTCATAATGCAAGTGGGGTGCTGTGGAGGTACCAGTAGAGCCTACGTAACCAATTATGTCCCCGCGCTTAACATTTTGACCCGTAATCACATTGAATGCACTTAAATGTGCGTAAAGCGTTTGGTATCCAAAATCGTGTTTTATTACAATGTGGTTTCCATACCCACGTTTGGAAGCTTCTACCTCGTACACTTTACCATCACCAGTTGCATAAATGGGAGTTCCCGTAGGAGCGGTAAAGTCAATGCCGTAGTGCATTTTTCTAATCTTGTGAATAGGGTGTATACGGTAGCCATATCCAGATGCCATGCGAGTAAGATCCTTATTGGATATGGGCTGGATTGCTGGAATGGAAGCTAACATCTCCTTTTTTCGCTTGGCCAGATTAATTACCTCGTCAAAAGATTTAGATTGGATGTAAAGATCTCGGGAAATCTTGTCTACACGTTTTCTCGTTTCAACAACCAGGTCGCTAAAATCATAGCCTTGCAGTTGGCTATAACGATCTACTCCTCCAATACCCGCGTTTCTCACACTTTGGGGAATGGGGTCCGCTTCAAAAATTACACGGTAAATATTGTTGTCGCGCTTAATTACATCCTTAAGAACATCGTTAATTCCATCAACTTTTTTGTTGAGCAAAGAGTATTGCAATTGAAGCTGTTTATTTTCGCGCTTCAAAGCACGTTCTTTCGGTGAATCAAAAA
>JBMYJC010000163.1:5193-5412 GCA_049594055.1 Luteibaculum sp.
ACCAACCCAGTAACCAGCGTAGAGCCGATTTTTTTTAGGTGATCTTTGAAGGTTAAATTTATTTTCTCGTAGTTGAGGGTATTAGGGTTGTAGATGTACTTATGTTTCGACATTCCCTGTTTTTAGTTAAGCTTTTTTCCTGGTGTCACAAAACTAAAAAAATCTACCTAATTCCTATACTTTTGCAGCCCAACGGTGGCCTTTATTAGACCGTTCATA
>JBMYJC010000164.1:0-5408 GCA_049594055.1 Luteibaculum sp.
TCAATATCAATACCCAAAACGTGCCTGACGAGAGTAAAACCGGTGGTTTTGGATTTGACTTGGATATGTCTCTGTTTGAGGAGATCGATGGCGTGAACTTCGATATTTTGAAAAAGCCTATCGGAAAGGCCAAGTATGTTGAGAGCTCCAAGGAGATAGCTTTTGATTACGAGTACACGAGAAGTATTCAGGCGGAGATAGCCAGACTGCGCAGAGAGTTAGAGAAACGCTATAAGGAGGAAGAGGAGAGACTTTTGCGCGAGCAGGAAGAGGCCGAGAGACAGCGGAAACTGCAAGAGCAGTTTGATCAATTGGTGGCTCAGGGTGATACAGAATTTGCTAATGCGAATTTCATGAACTCTGTTTTTAAGTACAGCGATGCTTTGGATCTTATTCCTGGGGTGGCTGTAGTAGAACAGAAGCTAGCCAAAGCAAAAGCTGCTATGGAAGAGCAGCAAAAGAAAGCAGAACTGGAGCAAAAGTATGCGCAGTTAATTAAAGAGGCAGATACGGACTTTGCCGGCAAGAAACTGGAGGAAGCCAAAGCCAAATATGAGAGTGCTTTAGCCCTTAAACCCAGTGAGGCTTACCCCCAGCAGCAATTAAATACTATTAAAAGACAGTTAGAAGAGCAGAAAAAGCAGCAGGAATTAGAAAAACAGTATAAAGATCTGGTTGCTAAAGCGGATGAATCTTTTAATACCAAGAATTACACAGCCGCAGTAACAGATTACCAGGCTGCTCTTAAGTTAAGACCCAATGAGCAGTATCCAGCCGAGCAAATCAATAAAGCCAACAAGGCCTTGGAAGAATTGCAGCGCAAGAAAGAGCAGGAGGAGCAATACCAGCAGTTAATTACTTCGGCTGACGCCTCCTTTGGTCAGAAAAAATACGAGGATGCAATCGGCATGTATACCGAGGCTTTGAAAATAAAAACAGCAGAACCATATCCCACTCAACAGATAGAAAAGGCTCGTGCCGCAATGAAAGCCCAGCAAGAGCAGGAAAAAATTAACCAGCAGTATCAGGATCTAATTGCTAAAGCCGACAAAGACTTCGGAAGCAAGAGCTATGAGGCTTCTATAACAGGATATCAGGCGGCATCGCAGTTAAAACCCGCGGAAGCCTACCCCAAGGACCAAATTAAAAAGGCGGAAGGGGAGTTAGAAAAACTAAAAGCGCAAAAGGAATTAAACGAGCGCTATAACCAATTGATCGTAGAGGCCGATGCCAATATGAATAGCAATAATTACAATGAGGCGATTGTAAATTATAGAAAGGCCCTTGAGCTAAAATCTTCTGAAGCTTACCCTAAGGAGCAAATAGCAGAAGCGGAAAAGGCTCTTGCAGACATTGCGGCTAAAAAAGAGTTAGAGGCCAATTATCAGAAATTTATAAAGGAAGGTGATCAGGCTTTTAGCAACAAGGCTTTCCAGGATGCAATTTCTGCTTACCAAAAAGCTTCGGGGTTAAAGCCTAATGAGCAATATCCAAAAGACCAAATTGCAAAAGCTCAAGAGCAGATAAAGGAAAAGCAAGAGAAAGAAGCCGAGTACAGTAATTTAATTGCCCAGGCGGATAGAAATTTTACTGGGAAAGATTTCGAATTAGCCATTACGAATTACCAAAAGGCTTTACTGCTTAAACCCAACGAGCAATACCCTAAAGACCAGATAAAAAAGGCTCAGGAGGAAATAGCTAAGTTGCAAGCTGAGCAAGCTAAAAACGAGGAGTATAACTCCTTGATTAAGAAAGGTGATGGCAGCTTTGGTTCAAGTGATTTCCAAGGGGCGATAACTGCCTATCAAGCTGCTTTGCAGATTAAACCCAGCGAGCAATATCCAAAAGATCAGATAGCCAAAGCGCAGGCAAAATTAGAAGAGCAGAAGAAGCAGCAGGCATTAATGGATCAGTATAACAATCTGATTGCTGCAGCGGATAAAAAATTTACTGCTAAAGAATACCAAGCTGCTATCAGCGAATATCAGTCTGCGTTGCAGTTGCGCCCGGATGAAAAATATCCTAAAGACCAAATTGCGAAAGCCAATGAGGCCCTTGAATTGGCCGCTGCGGCAAGAGAGAAAAAGCAGGAATACGATGCACTAGTTAAAGCGGGAGATCAATCGCTTGGCGCCAAAGAGTACAATCCGGCCATAGAGAAATATCAAGCCGCTCTGCAATTGTTTCCCGATGAGCAGTATCCAAAGGATCAAATCGCAAAAGCGAAGAAAGGCCTGGAGTCTTTAGCTGAAGAAAGAAAGAAAAACGAGCAGTACCAGCGTATACTGGCGCAAGCAGATGCAGATTTCACTGCCAAAAATTACAACCCGGCAATCGCAGGATATAACAGCGCTTTGGAGTTAAAACCCAACGAGCAATATCCAAAAGATCAGATAGCAAAGGCCCAAGCCGCCTTGGATAAACTTGCCGAGGCAAAAGAGAAGGATCTGGCATACCAGGAGTTGGTGAAAGAGGGGGATGCGGCATTTGGTACCGAAGAGTACACAGCTGCAGTAGCTAAGTATCAGGAAGCGTTGAATATTAAGCCTGGAGAGCAATACCCAAAGGATCAGATAAAACTGGCAGAGGAAAAACTGGCAGACCTGGCTGCGGAGAAAAAGCGTACAGAAGAATACAACAAGCTTATTCTCTCTGCAGATAAAAAGTTTGACGCTCAGCAGTTGGAATCTGCCATTACAGACTACCGCACTGCTTTAAAACTTAAACCCAACGAGCAGTATCCAAAAGATCAAATTTCTCTTGCCCAGAAGGAGCTAGATAAATTATTGGCAGCAAAAGAGCAGGAAAAAAAATATGCCAACCTAATCCAGCAAGCGGATGTGTTGTACGACAGCACTCTGTATGCGGAGGCGATTAGAAATTACCAGGCTGCCCTTCAATTAAAACCTGGTGAAGCCTATCCTAAAACGCAAATTGAGTCTGCACAGAAATTACAGGCCCAGAAGGAAAAGGAGCAGCAGCTTAAAAACCAGTATTCGGCTTATATCGAGCAGGGAGATGCTGCTTTTAATAAGAAGCAATTTAAATCTGCTATTGCCTTTTATCAGGACGCCTTGACTTTGGTGCCTGGGGAGAAGTATCCGAAAGACCAGATAGCCAAAGCTCAAGCCGAGTTGGATAAGCTTCAACAGGCATACGATGCGGCTATTCAGTTTGGGGATGAGGAGATGGCAAAAAAATCTTACCTAACAGCCATAACTTCTTATGAGAATGCCTTGGGTATTTTCCCAGATGAAACCTATCCGAAAGAAAAAATTGAGGAGGCAAGACAAAAGCTGAAAGAAGAGGAAGATTTAAAAGCCAAAAAGCAAGCGGAGGAATTGCTAGCACAGCAAAAAGCAGAGGAGGAGAAAGATCCCACCATTGTTTCTTTTAAGGATATTACCAGTTTTGGCAGCGTAAATAAGGACTCGGCCAAAGCAGCGGCCAAGGAGCCCGAAAAGGAAGTTGTTGAGAAAAATCCCACGCCAAAGGTGATGTACAAAACTACTAGCGAGGGGGACCTTGATTCGTTTAGGAAGAAATTAGGGGAGAATTATCCTGAAGGAGTAACCGAAGAGAAATACCGCGAGTCTAACAAAGATATTTTCCGAACCATTTACGTTGAGAATGGACTTGGAGATGAGGTACTGCGTGTGGTTGCTCGTTTTGGAACCTTTTACTTTAAAAATGGATCCAGTATATCATCCTACGAATACGATCGTTTTATTAAAGCAATAGGAGCTACGACCTCCAATTAAAGCCTGCACTATGAAAAGAATCTTGGCCTATTTGCTTACCGGAATGGTGTTTGTATTCACCGCTGTTGCTGTACTTTCTATTTGGGAAGTAATTCAGGTGGAAGACGTGATGTACAAATCCATAAAAACCCTGGTGGTTTTATTTGTCGCCTCCGCAATTGTGATGTTTATCCTACAGATGGATACAGAAAAAAAGAAACCATAAAAAAAAGCGGCCCGGAGCCGCTTTTTTCTTTTAACACCATGTTATTTGGTTTCAATAGGAACCTCTATCATGGTTTGATCCCAGAACAATTGTAAGTCCATATCCTCATCAAAAGCAATGGTAAATTGCTCTGTTACTTCGCCCATGGGCTGCGCGGGAACTGTAACTCGGGCAACATCAAACTGCGGATCGTGCTGGGCTTTTTCATCAAAATTTACACCCCAGCCGTATTCATGGTCGTTAATGATTACTTCCCATTCGTTTTCTCTAGGCAAAGTCCAAAGGGTGTATTCTCCGGCTTTTACTTTCTGACCACCGAAAATGATGTCCTTACTGGTTTTAAATGTGGTGGCTTCATTGGCTCCTGTTCTCCATACCTCTCCGTATGGAACTAACTCTCCAAAGATCTTGCGATCCTTTTTAAAAGGACGACAGTAATTAACTTCAATTTTTAAATCCCCTTGGTTGTAAACAGCTGTATCTGCTGGGCTATGCTTTTTGGTTTGAGAGAGCATAATATTATACCCAACAACAGCAATAATTAGGAGGGATCCCAAAACAATTCCAACCCATTTTAAAGTCTTTTTCATAATCTCTGATTAATTTTTTTCGGAAGGTATTAAATCCAAAAACATGCTTGTAGGGCAAAAAAAAATGGCCTGAAGTGTTCTTCAAGCCATTAATTATCAATCGGTGGATTCAGATCTTACTCTTCCTCCTCTTCATCGTCTTTTGGTTTTTCTAAACCGTAATCGGTATCAGCGGGTAATTTAAGCTTGTCTTTAAGGATTTGTCCTAATTGGTAAACACCTACCTGCTTCACAATAATTTTCTTCTCCGCATCCAGTAAATAGGCTTTGGGAGTGGCGTAGATGTCATAGTTCTGACGGAAGTTGTCGATAATCTTATCCGGAGTATCCGATACATTAATCCAGTCCAGGTCATTCTCTTTGATGTATTTTTTCCAGTCTTCAGTTTCCAGCTCGGTACCTACTGCGTAAACTTCAACACCTTTATCTTTTACTACATCGTAAATCTTCTTCAGTTTAGGGGTTTCCTTTTTACAATGTCCACATCCGCTATCCCAAAAGTACAGGATGGTATATGGAGATTGAACGGAGTACAAGGGGACAAGGCGGTTTCCTGTGGTATCAAAAAGGTTGATTGCCGGGGCTTTTTTACCGATTAAAGTAGGAGCCATGGCCTTGGCTCTTTCCTCCAACTTAGCAATGGTAGCCGAGTCTGCCCAGTAGGCCTTTCCCGTTAAATAGTACTTCTCTGCCATGTGCACATAAACGGCATCCAAGCCCATTATTTTGGATTTGCTGTAGTGATTGATTAGCCAGTTCACCGTTAACTTAAACATATCGCCAGTGGGATTCATTTTAGCGATTAACTCATCTGCGAATTTGGTCAGTGTGTCTGGGTGTTGAAGAAGTACC
>JBMYJC010000165.1:0-5365 GCA_049594055.1 Luteibaculum sp.
AGCTTTCGTCTGCCTTAATGGCAAATATGCTCTATTGCATAATTTGGGTTTAAAGAGGTGTCGTATTACAGCATCGTTCGCGATTTAATTGAAGAATATCGCCTCCTTTTTATTGATTGGGTAGCTGGCTTTGATAAAGAAAATTATGTGATTGACCGCTGGGGATTGTTTAATCCACCCGGTATAGGACCCTTTGATAAAGACCCGGATGATGATATTCCGTTTAACCCATAAATCAAACTCAAGATTTTTAAGGAGATCAAAAAGAAATTGCTTTTTGTATTGGGCTGCAAAAAGCGTGGAACTTTAAATTCGAATCCCATATAAACATTTAATAACCAGACGTTTACGCACTAATCTAGGCTTGACTAGGGTCAGCTTCAAAAATGGGCTTCCAGCGTAAATTATGGGAGCCATTAATCGATTTTTAACTCTACCCTGCGCTTAAAAGCCTATTTTTGGCATTCAATTTTTAAGTACCACATTTTGAAGTACCAGTTCAACAACACATCCAACCGCGAGTTTGTTAAAACCTTAACCACCCGAGTAAATAGTTATTTCAAAGAAAATAAGCTGCAAAAAACAGGTGGCTGGAGAAGTGTTACCAAAGCCATTATTGTTATTACCACTTACATGCTGCTATATTTTGCAATAGTTGCTGGTGGATTTGAGCACGTGGGGTTGCTTTTTGCCCTTTGGTGCCTTTTGGGCGCAAACGCGGCCATAATGGGAACCG
The DNA here is from genome assembly GCA_049594055.1 of Luteibaculum sp. Lineage (GTDB taxonomy): Bacteria > Bacteroidota > Bacteroidia > Flavobacteriales_D > Luteibaculaceae > Luteibaculum. The sequence goes on from JBMYJC010000165.1 coordinate 737, forward strand.
CTGTTATGCACGATGCATTGCACGGAACGCTTTCCTCAAACAAGCGTTTAAATAATATACTTGGCTTTAGCGCACCATTTCTTGGCATCAGTGCTGAGATGTGGAAATTCCAGCATAATGTGTTGCACCACAACTACACCAACATTCAAGATTTAGATACTGACATCGATACCGGTTCCATTTTCCGTTTTTCTCCCCACCAAGAGAGAAAATGGTATCACCGTTTTCAGCCCTTTTATGCCAACTTTCTTTATGGATTAATGACTTTGGCTTGGGTTATTTGGAAGGACTTTAGCAGCCTTTCAGATTATAAGAAAAGAGGGATGTTTAAAAACGAGAAAGAGGTTAAAAGAGAATTGTGGGGCAATATCGCCTACAAGTTGGCTTATTTCGGAATTTTCCTGGTGATTCCAATAATTACCTTATCCGTTCCTTTTTGGCTTACCATTTTGATGTTCTGCGCCATGCATTTTGTGTGCGGACATTACCTGGCTATTGTTTTCCAAACGGCACACGTTATGCCCGAGGCTAAATTTGAGAAGATTGATGAAAATGCATCACAGGAAAACTGGTTTGTACACCAGATTCTCACCACGGCAAACTTTGCTCCAAAAAACAAAATGTTGAGTTGGATTTTAGGTGGATTAAACTACCAGATTGAGCACCACTTATTCCCCAATATTTCACACATCCACTACCCCAAGCTTTCTAAAATTGTGAAGCAGACCACTCAGGAGTTTAATCTCCCCTACTACAGTCATAACACCTTCTTTAAGGCTATTGTAGAGCATTTCAGACATTTAAATGTGTTGGGTAAACCTGTACCAGTGCGGGTTAACTAGGGGCATAAGCTTTCATATTTATTCCTGAAGAAGGGGCTGATCAATCGTGTCAGCCCCTTTTTCTTTTCCTAAACTTTTTTTGCGCAATAGCTTTCAGCTTAATCGCACAAAGAAAAGCTAATTGGTCACCAAACCCCGCTTAAGCTAACTGAAGACCTTAAATGATTCTGTTTAGAGTTTAAGCGAACTAAATCTCCCTTCCCGTTAAATCAGTCCGGTTCTTCATCGGTGAATCTTACCCTTAGTCGATAAAAATCACGTCAAAGAGTATTCTGGTAATATTTTTGCTCCAGTTTTAAGTTTTAAATCAAGTTGTAGTAAAATTAAGGGAACAGAAAAGCCACTATCACCATCTTAGATTGACATTTCAGAAGCAACAGCTCTTTACAAATTAAATTATTTAAATCCATTTGTTTAGAAAAACAGAATACAAAGCCATTCTGAAAGCAATCAAACTTCAGATGGAGTACCATAAAAACCAGAAAAGTAAATCTGTGGGGATATAAAATAGTTTTCAACGTTCTCATTTGACTCTAAAGGGCATTAAACCACCAATTTTAAATACCCGTCTAAATCCCAAGGGAAAAGATGACTAGCAAAGAAAAATCCCCTTATCTTAATAAGAAAGATAGTATCAACTTGCAGCCGCACCCTTTTAGCAAAAAAGGTAAATCTGAGATAAAGGAAAATATCAAAGCTTTAATTATAGGCAGTGGCTCTTTAACTAACATTGAAGCTTGCCTACAAAAAAGCGATATAGCGTGGAAAGCCGCCAACACTAAAGCCGAGATCCTACAAGAGCTCAATGGCCAAAATGTGGATGTCGCTCTTTTCTGCACTGAAAGTAGCGCTGTTAAAATCAGCCAGGTTCTCAATTTTTTGGGTAGGCAGCCAAAGTACATACCAATTATCCTGTTGAGCAGTGAAGCAAAGGCGAAATATGTTCCTCTACTCAATCAGGGGGTTTTTCAAATTGTATCTGGTCAGCAAATAGAATTCCTCCCCCAATTTTTTCTGGCGGCATACAATCAGGCCTTATTCGAGCAGCAGAAAAAAAGGCAATTGGAACTTGTGCAATTGCAAAACAACCTTATCCATGATCTTGAAAAAAACAAAGCACTCGCAAACAGCATACAGGTATTTTTATCAGGAGTCCAACAACAATTGGAGTTACCCTGTACTTCCTTCTTATTCAATTCTCAGGAGGATTCAAAAGAAGCTTACAAAGCCATTAGCGTAGCGAATTGCTCAAATAACACGGACCAGAACCTTTTAAGTGGACAACTTATTTCTAGCCTGGATCATAAACAGATTAAAGAATTGCAATACGGGATTCCGATTTCCCTGGAAGCAAGTCAACTTACAGAATTAACGGAAGATAAATTTGGTGGACTAAGAGGGATAAAACAACTCCTTCTTTTCCCTGTAAACCTGGATAGAAGGTTGTTAGGCCTCTTTGCCATTGCCTTACACAAAGAGGATTCCATTATCTGGGAAAACGAGACCTTTTCTTTTTTTAATACCGCTACCCTAAATCTTCGCAATTTCTTTCGTGCTCAATCAGCAAAGCAATCTGTATTGGGCTATGAGGAAAAGCTTAGACAGTTATTTTTACTCGGTTCAGGGCTTGTGGTGGTAGCAAATAAGGAGGGAATAGTAACGTTTGCCAGCGAAAACCACTTTTCTATTTTGGGATTTCGAGCATCCAAAATCGTAGGTAGACATCTTATTGAACTAGTCCACCCAGATGATATACCATTGGTTCGCGAGTCTTTTAACCAAATAAAATCTAATCAGAGAAAAACTATTCCGTCCATACGCGTGAGCTCCAGGAAAGGGCCTCATCGTTGGATGAAGGTTACCCTTACAAACCAGTTATTGAACCCTTCTGTAAAAGGAGTAATTATTAACTCCACAGACATTACCGAGATTATTGAAAAAGAAAGAGAGCTTGAACTCTCTGAACTGCGTTTCAAACTAGCAGCAAATGCATCAGCCGACATTACCTTCGATTGGGATTTATTGGAAGATAAGATCTACAGAGATGGGAGTTTTGGTCACAGCCATAAAAATGCCTGGCGTTTTAAGGATTTTTCCAGCCCAGAGAGTTGGGAACAACATGTGCATCCGGCAGACAAGGATAAAATCTATGCTTTACTCAAAAAAGCCCTTAACGACCCTAAAAAAACCTTTTGCGAAGCCGAATATCGCATGATTGACAACCACAATCATGTTATTTATGTACACGACAAAGGATTTATTCTAAGAGACGAAGATGGCAAGCCCATTCGCTTGGTTGGAGCCACCACAGAGACAACCCGACAAAAAGTCAATGAGCTGCATAGTGAACTCATTAAATCGCTGCAAAGCTTTTTCTCCGATGAGAAAAACCTCACTACTTCCACCCGTTTACTATTAAAAAAGTTTTGTGAGCTGGGAGATTTTTCTGCAGCAGAATTCTGGATTGCCAATCCAAAAAAGACATCCGCACAACTCCTTTCTACCATAGCTATAACAGATTCAGGCAAAAAATTTCTTAATCAATCTACTACCAGTAAATTTAAAACGGGACATGGCTTCCCTGGCGCTGCTATTGAGCAGGACAACATACTTTCCGAAGACCTTCTGGCACCTGAACAACAATTTAACCGGCAGCAAATGGCGCGCAATTGCGGGCTTAAGTCTGCGCATTGTTTACCGCTTTATCATTTGGGCGATCATATTGGGTCTATTTTACTGTTCTCAACCCATACGGCTTCAAATAATCAGTTCTTTATTCAGGTTCTGGATCAGTTTAGAAGCATTTTGAGCCCAGAGTTGAAACGGAAAATAGCCACAGAAGAAATAAAAACCGTATTTGAAGCTTCGCCAGTTTTAATTTTTAGACTCAACCTAGAAGGCAAGGTATTGCAATGCAACAGGAAAGCTGAAAACCTATTCGGATCGAATTTTACTAATTGTAATTTCTCGGATATCATATATCCACAAGACAGGCATCTATGGGAAAAACGTATTGAAAATAAGTCAAAGCAAATTGTAAGCATAGAACTTAGGATTCGCGGAAAATTTAATCAGCTGATTTGGTTAAGAATGAATGTTGCCGTAAATGCCGAGGAAGAAATACTGAGCATTTTTGCAATCGATCTAACCTCGGAAATCGAGCTTCGTAACCTCCTAAAGGAGGCACAGGGTCTGGCCAAATTAAGTCCATTCATCTATTCCCTTCCTAATCAACGATTTCATTTTCCAGAAAGCCTGGGCAAAGTGTTAAAGTTAAATGCCGATAAAAATCTACGGTTAGATAAGTTTTGCTCGATAATCCAGGATAAACTACTTGCCAATAAGCTCAGGAAAGCCTTAAGTTCTCCCGGAATTAAAACCATTTCGGTATCTGAAGAAATTCCCATTACTACCAATGGAAAACTGCGTTGGATAAAATTCAAAGCCCAACATGACCCCAAGGTTTTCACAGAAGAGCAACTACTAGGCTCCATTCAGGACATTACCGAGTTAAAGGAAATACAGCAAGAATTAACCCGTACTAACCTTCGATTAAACCTGGCGGTAAACAGTAGAAAAATGGGGATCTGGGACTGGGATATACAGTCAGATGTACTACTCTGGGATGACAACATGTTGGAAATTTTTGGGGTAGGAAGAGAAAAATTCACAGAAGATTTCAAGGTTTGGCAGGATGCCGTTCATCCAGATGATGTGCTTCCTGCTACACAAGAAGTGGAAAAGGCCATAAAGGGAGAAAAGGAATTTAACACCGAATTCAGAATAA
>JBMYJC010000166.1:0-5361 GCA_049594055.1 Luteibaculum sp.
CCTCCAGCATATCCTTGATTAGTCGTTCCAGCACCACCAGTAGAACCATAAATACCTCCAGCTCCACCACCACCTCCAGCTGTCCACTGAGGTTGAGATCCAGCTCCGCCAGCGCCTCCAGCTAACACTAAATAGTCTACTGTGTTTGAACCTTGAGCGTTTCCAGCAGCTCCTTGCGCTTGTTGCTGCGCTTGGTACATTTCTTGAGAAGCGGCCTGGAAAACCTCGTTTAATTTGGCAGTTGCAGCCTCAATTCCTGCAATATCATCCTTATTTTCATAGGCTTTCTTAAGCTCGGCTAATGCATCCTCAATAGGCTTGCGCTTATCTTCTGGAATTTTATCGCCAAACTCTTTCAATTGCTTTTCAGTTTGGAAAATTAAACTGTCGGCCTGATTCAGCTTTTCGATATTTTCTTTAGCCTTTTTATCTGCATCTGCGTTGGCTTCCGCTTCGCGCTTCATCTTATCGATTTCCTCCTGAGATAACCCAGAAGAAGCCTCTATTCTGATGCTTTGCTCCTTGTTAGTAGCCTTGTCTTTTGCATGCACATGCATAATACCGTTAGCATCTATATCAAAGCTCACCTCAATTTGAGGAACCCCTCTTGGCGCAGGTGGAATTCCATCTAAGTGGAAGCGTCCAATGCTGCGGTTGTCTTTCGCCATGGGTCTTTCTCCCTGAAGCACGTGTATTTCAACTGAAGGCTGATTGTCTGATGCTGTAGAGAAAGTCTCCGACTTTTTGGTTGGAATGGTTGTGTTAGCTTCTATCAGTTTGGTCATAACTCCACCCATGGTTTCAATACCAAGTGACAGTGGAGTAACATCTAAAAGCAATACATCTTTTACTTCCCCAGTTAAAACACCTCCTTGAATGGCAGCTCCTAATGCAACCACCTCATCGGGGTTTACTCCTTTAGAAGCCTCTTTTCCGAAGAACTTTTTAACTGCATCCTGGATGGCAGGAATACGAGTAGACCCACCAACAAGAATTACCTCGTCAATATCAGACACGCTCATTCCAGCTGCTTTAAGAGCAGTTCTGCAAGGCTCAATTGTTCTTTTAATTAGATCGTCTGCCAATTGCTCGAACTTAGAACGGGAAAGCGATTTAACCAAGTGTTTTGGAATTCCATCAACTGGCATGATGTAAGGCAAGTTGATCTCAGTAGAAGTGGAACTTGAAAGCTCAATTTTCGCTTTCTCAGCAGCTTCTTTTAAACGCTGCAGCGCCATTGGATCTTTGGTAAGATCTAAGCCGCCATTTTCGTTCTTAAACTCATCCACCAACCAGTCAATAATTACCTGGTCAAAGTCGTCACCCCCAAGGTGAACATCACCATCGGTAGATTTTACTTCAAATACTCCGTCTCCCAATTCCAGGATAGAAACATCATGCGTACCTCCACCGCAGTCAAAAACTACAATTTTGGCATCATCTTTTTTCTTGTCTAATCCGTATGCCAATGAAGCCGCAGTGGGTTCGTTGATGATACGTCTCACCTTTAGGCCAGCAATTTCACCTGCCTCTTTTGTGGCTTGACGCTCGCTATCGTTAAAGTACGCAGGTACAGTAATAACTGCTTCGGTTACTTCTTGCCCTAAATAATCTTCAGCTGTTTTCTTCATTTTCTGAAGAATCATTGCAGAGATTTCTTGTGGCGTATATAGACGGTCGTCAATACGAACGCGTGGGGTATTATTGTCCCCCTTTTCTACTTTGTAGGGTACACGGTTTACCTCTTTACTGGACTCTTCAAAGGATTTACCCATGAAGCGCTTAATAGAGTAAACTGTTTTATTGGGATTGGTGATGGCCTGGCGTTTCGCTGGATCACCTATTTTTCTCTCACCACCTTCTACAAATGCAACGATGGATGGAGTGGTTCTTCTACCCTCGCTGTTGCTTATAACAACGGGCTCGTTACCCTCCATTACAGCCACACATGAATTGGTAGTACCTAAGTCTATACCTATAACTTTGCTCATAACTGAATTAAAAATTTCGGTTCTCGAATTACTTCGGCTGAACAAAGTCAATCATCGTGCCAGCAACACAAGCGAGCCGATTTGGCAAAGAATTGCGGTAAAAAGTAAGCTTTGTCATGACAGATTGACAAGCTTATTCACAGGCACCTTGAGGATAGGCGTTAATTACCTCTTGATCTTCTGAACAAAACAAGAATTTCTGCAAAGCGGGGAGTGCTAAAAAGGCAATTTGTGTGGTGTTGTTTAAATCGTAAAAGGCGCGAGCAGTTCCGGCTGCTCCAAATATTCCAAGGGCTTGTTCGCCATTTTCTCCTTTGATGTTGGTGTAATTCACAATTTCTTGTCCAACCCCTACAGAGGCACTCGTAGATTGGCGATAGATGTAGAGTTCTTCATCTATTCCGGTAAAACTTACCTCAACACGCCCTAGAATTCTTCTTGCTACGTTGGAGTTATCGACAGCGCGAATGGCCAAGCGCTCTATGAAAGAGCTCCCCGAAAATTCATTTTCTACACTCTGACCACCGTCTGTATTCTGTAAAACTCTATCCGAAACCTTTTCTTCGAAAAACTTTTGCTCGCGGCTTCCGTCTGTTTTCACCTCGGTGTAATAAAATTTCACATTGACGCTGTAGGAACGGGCATTTCTTCCCGAACTAAGTTCTGTTCTTATGTTTCTATAATCCGGTTCCTGGCCACTGGCAGTGTTATTTCTTACTATGGTAATATCCGCACCGGTAAAGGGCAAAACCAAGGTGCCTCTTCCCACAATATTCATTTCTGCGGAATAGGTAACTCCATTAAACAGGAAGCTTAATTTGGCTGTAGAATACTGACCAATGCTTGGTTCCTCAAAGGCGTAAGCAAGATTCGGTTCTGTGAAAAACTCACCATTTTGTTTCGGTGCTAACTGCCTTAAATCCAAGTTATGGATCTTTTCAGAGGCTAAGCCTTCATTTAAGATTACCTGCACTGCCTCTACCTCCGCAAATGATGAATCTGCAATTTTAGCGGCATCCAGATTATTCCCTTCACCCACATAGGTTCTGGTTATCCGCACATAATGCGTAGTATCATCGGTATTAATTAAACCAAATACAACGGGTACTTCCTGGTAAGGACCAAACACATCTATTTCCTCTTCGCAAGCGTAGAATGACAATGCCAGCAAAAGAAAAAGCAGTCTTAAATATTTCATAGGCCTTGCAAATTAAACGTAATTTTACCTGCCATTGTAAATAATAGCCATGTCAATACACAGCAAAGTAAAGCGGGTAACCACCCACGTCCTGCAGGAAATGAAATTAAAGGGCGAGAAAATAGCCATGCTCACGGCCTATGATTTTTCTATGGCAAAAATCATTGATGAGGCTGGAATAGATGTTATTCTGGTGGGAGACTCTGCGAGTAATGTTATGGCTGGACATGAAACTACCTTACCTATTACCCTGGATCAAATGATTTACCATGCGGCCTCGGTAGTAAGGGGGGTAAAGCGAGCATTGGTGGTAGTTGATTTGCCTTTTGGATCTTATCAAGGCAACTCTAAGGAGGCACTGAACTCTTCCATCCGAATTATGAAGGAATCTGGTGCACACACAGTGAAGCTTGAAGGCGGTAAAGAGGTTGTTGAATCCATTCACCGAATTTTATCGGCAGGAATTCCTGTTATGGGGCATTTAGGCTTAACCCCGCAATCCATTTACAAATTCGGAACATACTCGGTTAGGGCCAAAGAAGAGGAAGAAGCCGAACAATTGATTGAAGATGCGAAAGCATTAGAAGAAGTTGGTTGTTACGCCATTGTATTGGAAAAAATACCTGCCAAATTGGCCGAGCGCGTGGCCAAATCGGTACGAATTCCCATTATTGGAATAGGTGCTGGAGGTGCAATTGATGGTCAGGTTTTGGTATCGCACGATTTATTGGGAATTACCCATCAATTTAATCCGCGATTTTTGAGACGCTACCACAACCTCTATGATGAAATTAAAGGAGCGGTATCTACCTATGTAGATGATGTGAGGTCTGAAGATTTCCCAGGCGAACACGAACAATACTAATCAAAGGGTGGAAGTACTTTTTGAAGACAACCACATTATAGCCGTTAATAAACTGGCTGGTGAATTAGTCCAGGGAGACAAAACCGGAGACGAAATTCTGCCGGATAAGGTAAAAGCCTACCTCAAGAAAAAATACAATAAGCCTGGAAATGTATTCTTGGGGGTTACTCACCGTTTAGACCGCCCTACATCGGGTGTTGTTTTATTTGCCAGAACAAGCAAGGCTCTTAGCAGACTTAACCAAATGTTTAAACAACACCAGTACAATAAAATTTACTGGGCTCTGGTAGAAGGCAAAGTTGCTGAGGCTAAAGGTCTGAAGCATTACCTGAAGAAAAACGAAAAACAAAACAAGTCATACGTCTCCAATGCAAATGAGAGCGGAGCAAAACTGGCTACTTTACATTTTAAGCCTGTTCAGTTTCTAGATCATTACACCCTTTTAGAAGTAGAGCTGGAAACGGGAAGGCATCATCAAATTCGTTGCCAGTTGGCAAGCACTGGGTCCCCTATTAAGGGAGACCTAAAATATGGTGCAAAACGCTCTAACAAAGACGGCTCTATTAGTTTGCATGCAAGAAGCATAAGCTTTGAGCATCCAGTAACTAAAGAAGAGATTAAAATTGTTGCCCCGCCCCCAAAAGATCCTTTGTGGGATGCTTGCCTGGGATAAGGAATTTTTCCATTGGAATTAGTAAATTTTCAGCATGAAAACTGCCGACCAATGGTTCTCTGAGTACGGAGAGTCTCACCAAAACAGTACAAACAAAACTATTCATTGGATTTGTGTTCCCGCCATTTTCTTTAGCATCTTAGGGCTTTTGGCCGCTATACCCCATCAAGGACTTGATGCCGTGGTAGGAGAACACTGGGCTCCTTACGTTAATTGGTCTTTGGCTCTCATTATTCCGGGAATGATTTTCTACCTCATTATGTCCATTCCCCTTTTTATTGGAATTAGCGCCTTCTCTGCCCTTTGCTTATATGGAATTGCTTTAATAGAACAAAGTGCATTACCGCTGGGCTGGACAAGCTTCAGCATCTTTGCTTTGGCTTGGATTGGTCAATTTATCGGCCATAAAATTGAAGGGAAAAAACCTTCCTTTTTTAAAGATGTTCAATTCCTGCTCATCGGTCCTGCTTGGCTTTTACATTTCCTGTATAAAAAGGCTGGCATTCCTTATTAGTAAGGATCTACATCGCAGAATACGCGTACAGATTTGTAGCTTTTATTTGTTTTTAGTTCTATGATTTGTTCCTGGATAAAGGCTTTCACCTTCTCATAGTCCAACTTGGGTTCCATTTTA
>JBMYJC010000167.1:0-5319 GCA_049594055.1 Luteibaculum sp.
TTGGTTGGGTGGAAAAAGATTTGGAACCACAACAACAGCAAAAAACGGAGCGGGAAATCCAATCGAATGAGCGCATGCAGGAGAAAGTAAAGGATTACGAGAAAACCGTTTTAGAGCCCGAGGAAAATGTTAAATGGGAAGACGATGAGATGCTCAAAAGATCGGAGCGAAAATTTAGGTTATGGGCAATCATCCGCTGGACCATTCTGATTGTTTTAATTGTTATCCTGTTTTTATTCGCTCCAGAGATTATTCGCTTTTTCACGCGCTGGAATAACGGAATGAACCACGAATACCAACCCAGAACACAGGATCCCATAGAATACAGCCTTAACGAAAGTGAAATCTCTGGAGAAGACGTTTTCCTACCGGGTCTTTTTGCGGCTACAGACGAAAATGGCTTTCTGAAAGAAAACCCTGATATTCCTGGAACGGCCCAACCAACTTTAGGGGACAAAAGCAGCAATGAAGCTGTATCCGAACCAAAAAAAAAAATTCGCAATTCACCCAGAAGACAGAAGGCAGTGGTCAAATCAAGACCAACTACCAAAACGAACAACAAGCCTGCTGAAAGGCCAATTTATAAGGAGTTAGGAAGCTTAGAACCTAAACCTGCACCCGAGAATGTGATGGTTTTCGAACCGCAATATCTGGATGAGGTAGAAATTCGCCCAATTCGTTTTTCTGACGATCAAGATAACGTGCAGTACCCTGCAAATCGCCAGTTTAGAAACAACATCTTAGACGCGCTGAATCATTTTGGTGGGAAACGCTTCCGCTATGTGAAAAGGAAAGATGGTTCCTATAAATTGGAGATGGAACTCCCCTTTATAACCATTGAGAGAACGCTGAATGAGTAGATTGGCACACTTGTTGAAAGAGCCGATACAAAACAAACAACCATGAAAAAAGCATTAACACTTTTAGCGCTATTGTTTGCCGGTTTAACCAGCCAAGCTCAGCAAGATCAGATTCCAGGTCCAGTTGATACCACGACCATTAAGTTGGGCGATAAATCAACTCTCATGTACATTCGAAATAAGGAGCCTTACCAGGAGGAAGCTTATTTCTCTGAAACTGCAGATGGTGATATACTAATTGGAAAACGAGAAAAAGGCCGTAAAAAGCGTGTAAGTTTTTGGACGGGTTTAGATATGGGGTTTAATGTGTTAGTGGATGAAAACCAAAGCACAAACATAACAGCCGATACTAAATGGAACAATCAACCGGGAAAATCCATGTATTGGGGAATAAACCTTGCAAAAGCCGAAGGACGTTTATTTGGCAATCATTACATCATGACCGGTCTGGGTTTAAATTACAGGAGCATTACCCCCAATGATTTTTACAGCATTAATGTAACCCGTGACACCACGCACTTTTTAGATTCATCGAACTACCTAAATCCAATGAAATCTAAGCTTCGCGCTACCTACATTCAAGTTCCTTTACTCATCAATTTTAATACAAGTAGAGACTACAAGCGAAACTTCCACATTGCTTTTGGGGTGTTGGGTAACCTGCGCATAGGCTCCACTTTTAAAGAAAAGCACAAGCTTAATGGCGATACCCAAAAAGAGAAAACAAGGGATGACTTTAATCTTCGCCCAATTATTGCAGACGCAACCCTTCGTATTGGATTTAGCTCTTTTACAGTCTTCTTTAATTACGGACTAACTCCTTTATTTGAGGATGGCGCGGCCCCAGAGCTGTATCCGCTAACCTTTGGCGTGCAATTGTTAGGCTTTTAAAACAAGACCTCATCTTATCCCTCATTTTCTAAATTAGCCGCCACTAACGGTAAAACTATGCAAGAAAAATTCGAGCGCCTGGATAAAATGCGTGAGGAAGCCCTTTTGGGTGGAGGTGAAAAAAGAATTCAAGCACAACACGATAAAGGAAAATTAACCGCAAGAGAAAGAATCCACTTTCTTTTAGACGAAGGAAGCTTTGAAGAAATAGGACAGTTGGTTACGCATCGCTCCTCCAACTTTGGCTTGGATAAGCAAAAGTTTTATGGGGATGGTGTTGTTACAGGATACGGCAAAATTGAAGGAAGATTAGTATATGTGTTCTCCCAGGATTTTACGGTTCTGGGAGGCTCACTTGCTGAGGCCCACGCAGAAAAGATCTGCAAAATAATGGATTTGGCCATGAAAAATGGCGCTCCCGTTATCGGATTAAACGATTCAGGGGGTGCAAGAATTCAGGAAGGAGTGGTATCCTTAGGTGGATACGCGGATATATTCTACCGCAACACACTAGCCAGTGGAGTAATACCTCAACTTTCGGCAATTATGGGGCCTTGTGCCGGTGGAGCGGTTTACAGCCCAGCACTCACAGATTTTATTTACATGGTAGAAGGCACCTCCTACATGTTCGTAACCGGGCCCAACGTTGTTAAAACCGTTACCCACGAGGAGGTTAGTTCAGAAGAATTAGGTGGGGCCCAAACGCATGCCAGCAAATCTGGAGTTACGCATTTTGCCTGTAGCAACGAGTTAGAGTGCATAAAGCACCTTAGAAAAACGCTTAGTTACATTCCGCAAAATTGCGAAGAAACTCCTCCCGCCTTACCCTACAAAGCGGCAAATGAAATTCGCCCAAAGTTAGATGAGATTGTTCCCGATAGCCCCAATCAACCCTATGATATCCGAGATGTAATTTCCAACACAGTGGATGGCGATAGCTTTTTGGAGGTTCACGAAGATTTTGCTGCAAACATTGTAGTGGGATTTGCACGCTTGGGAGGCAAAAGTATTGGAGTTGTGGCTAACCAACCAGCCTACCTGGCGGGAGTGCTGGACATTAATGCAAGTAACAAAGCAGCTCGCTTTGTTCGCTTTTGCGATTCTTTTAATATTCCACTCCTTGTATTTGAAGATGTGCCCGGATTCCTTCCAGGTACTGACCAAGAATGGAATGCCATTATCACAAACGGAGCAAAATTACTCTACGCATTTTGTGAAGCCACCGTACCAAGAATTACCGTCATCACACGAAAAGCTTATGGAGGCGCCTACGATGTAATGAACTCCAAGCACATTGGTGCTGATATGAACTTTGCCTGGCCTTCCGCAGAAATTGCGGTAATGGGAGCAAAAGGAGCCGCTGAAATTATTTTTAAGAAAGAGATTAAAGCTGCCCAAGACCCAGAAGCTAAGCTGAAGGAAAAAGAAGCAGAATACGCAGAGCTTTTTGCACACCCATACAACGCTGCAGCAAGAGGCTACATTGATGAAGTTATTAAACCGCACCAAACGCGCGAAAAGCTAATCAGAGCTTTTGATATGCTTAAAAATAAGGTGGCCCATTTGCCTAAAAAGAAACACGGAAATATTCCATTGTAAGCTTTCAAGACAGAGATAAAATTAACAGCCTCCTCTGATTCCCCTAAGGGGGATTAAGTATCTTTATACGGTTTAATAATTTAATCAATGAAAAAAATACTCATTGCAGTGATTATCCTCACTGCCGCCATCTTTACAGCTTTTGCCCTTAAAGGCCCTCTTAATATTGAGACCATAGCTATTGGAACCAAGGCCCCACTTTTAGATTATGAATTGCAAGTTCCAGGTGATGGGCATGGGCACGCGCACACCATTAAAGACCTGGCTGGTCAAAATGGTATCATGGTGATATTTAGCTGTAACACCTGTCCGTTTGTTTTGGCCTGGGAAGACCGGTACAACGAACTGCACATGATGGCACGAGATAATAAAATTGGCCTTGTGTTGGTGAACAGTAATGAAGCAAAAAGGGATAAAGATGACTCTCCACAAGAGATGATAAAGCACGCTAGGTTAAACAATTACAGCATGGAGTACCTGATTGATAAAGACCACAAACTTGCTGATGCTTATGGTGCTAAAACCACACCACACGTTTTTCTTTTCAACCGCGACTTTAATTTGGTTTACGAAGGTGCTATTGACGACAATTACAAGGATAATTCGGCAGTAACCATGCCTTACGCAATTAACGCTCTCGCTAATTTAGGAGCAGGACAAAAAATTGATCCACAAACATCTCCAGCTAAAGGCTGCAGTATTAAACGGGTTAAACCCTAAGACAGCTTTAATTTTCAGTAATTAAGAAGAGGCCATGCGCCTCTTTTTTTATTAACTACTAGCCCAAAAGCCAATCAATAATTACTTTTTTTGCATAAACCCAAAAGTGCATGAACGTATTAATTCTAGGTTCGGGGGGAAGAGAGCATACACTTGCTTATAAGATTGCTCAAAGTTCTCTTTTGGACCAACTCTATATAGCTCCGGGAAATGCAGGCACCCGTGAAATCGCCACAAATCTTTCCATAAATCCTACAGATTTTGAGGACCTAAAAGCCGCAGTGTTAAAGCACAATATTAGCATGGTGGTGGTAGGCCCTGAAGACCCGCTTGTACAGGGAATAGTAAATTTTTTCGAACAAGATCCCGAACTTAAAAATGTAAACATAGTTGGCCCAGGTAAGGAAGGAGCCCAATTGGAAGGGAGCAAGGATTTTAGTAAGCGTTTTATGGAGCGCCACGACATCCCTACCGCCCGATACAAGAGCTTTAAAAAGGGTCAGCTTGGGGAAGCCTTTAGGTTTCTGGAAGAATTGAAGCCCCCTTATGTGCTAAAGGCGGATGGACTGGCTGCTGGAAAAGGGGTCTTAATTCTCAATACCTTAGAAGAGGCCAAGAGTGCATTGCATGATATGTTGGAGAACCAAAAATTTGGGGAAGCCTCTAATAAGGTGGTCATTGAAGAGTTTTTGAAAGGAATTGAACTCTCTGTCTTTGTGATTACCGATGGAGATAATTATCGCATTTTACCCGAAGCCAAAGACTATAAAAGGATTGGCGAGAAAGACACCGGATTAAATACTGGTGGGATGGGTGCAGTTTCCCCAGTTAAATTTGCCGATCAGGTATTTATGGAAAAGGTGGAGAACCAGATTGTAGCTCCTACCATAAAAGGCCTTAAGGAAGAGGGAATAAAATACCGCGGATTCATCTTTATAGGTCTAATGAACGTTAAAGGAGAACCTTATGTGATTGAATACAATTGTAGGATGGGAGATCCGGAAACAGAGGTGGTGATTCCCCGTATTCAATCGGATTTTTTAGTGATTCTGGATAGTTTATTTAATGGAACTCTTTCTGAGGCAGACCTTGCCGTGGACCCCAGAACAGCAACTACTGTTATTGCGGTTTCTGGTGGATACCCTGAAAAGTATGACAAAGGGAAAACGATTGAAGGTTTAGACCAAGTTGGTGGTAAAGACAAAGATGGAGAGCTATTGGTCTTCCACGCAGGAACCAAATGGGACAA
>JBMYJC010000168.1:0-5314 GCA_049594055.1 Luteibaculum sp.
TCAAGGGCTAATCTAAGATTCACAATTGTACATAGAATGTTCAAAGGGTAAAATATTCACTCAAAAAACAGGGTCAAATGCTAAGATTTTTGAAATAAAAATCCATTCGCATTCTTTAGCGTTATTTTAATAAAATTGGGGTATGTCAGCAACAACAACATCAAACCTGGTTCAATTGGAAGTTAGCTACTTCAGTAAAATACTGGAATCAGATACTACAGAACAGATTTCTGCTTCACCTATTGACGAGGAAAATGGGATTTACCAAATCGAATCCATGTCGCATTACGGGGCCCCTTTATCAAAAGGAGATTTGGTTTTAACCCAACGCAGAAAAGGCAAAAAACCGCGCTATGTAAGAACCCTTGAATATTCTGGCAATTCTACCATTCAGGTGGTTCTACTGAATGACGACATTGACATGGAAGAATTACAGAAATCCTTTTCAGAAATAGGATGTCAAACCGATAGGGTTCAAGACGGCTACTTTGTCATGAACATTCCCGAAAATCTCTCTTACTCCTTCATAAGATCTATGTTAAGCGATTTAGAAGAGCAGGAGGCAATAAGTTTTGCCGAGCCTTGGCTAGGACCTAATCACCAGGAGGAATAAAAAAAGCCCGCCAAAAGGCAGGCTTTGTTTTATTGAAAATGCATTACAATTATTTCAATTCAAATCCCTCCAGAAACTTGGTGGTAAAATTACCTTCCCTAAAGCGTTGATCTTTCATCAATTGCTGGTGAAAAGGAATGGTTGTTTTTACCCCTTCAATCACATATTCCGATAATGCGCGTTCCATTTTGGTAATAGCTTCATCGCGGGTTTGAGCCACGGTGATAAGCTTGGATATCATAGAGTCGTAATTGGGAGGAATCCTGTATCCAGCGTAGACGTGGGTATCAACTCTAACTCCATGGCCTCCTGGCTGGTGATAGGTTGTAATTCCACCTGGACAAGGTCTAAAATCGCTATAGGGATCCTCAGCATTAATACGGCACTGAATAGCGTGCATTTGAGGCTCGTAGTTTTTACCGGATATTTTCTCTCCGTAGGCTATTTTAATCTGCTCTTTAATCAGATCGTAGTTAATCACCTCTTCGGTAATGGTATGTTCTACCTGGATTCGGGTATTCATTTCCATGAAGTAGAAGTTTCTGTGAGCATCTACAAGAAACTCTACGGTTCCAACTCCTTCATATTGTACTGCAGCCGCTGCCTTAATTGCGGCCTCTCCCATTTTCTTGCGAAGCTGGGGAGTCATAAAAGGAGAAGGAGTTTCTTCCACTAATTTTTGGTGACGTCTTTGGATAGAACAATCGCGCTCGGATAAATGGCAGAAATTTCCGTACTGATCTCCAGCGATTTGAATTTCAATATGGCGAGGTTCTTCAATGAACTTCTCCATATACATACCATCATTTCCAAAGGCAGCTCCAGCTTCTCTTCTGGTTTTGTCCCAAGCGGCTTCCAGATCTTCTTCTTTCCAAACCACTTTCATACCCTTTCCACCACCACCAGCGGTAGCTTTCAGAATCACCGGGTATTTCATTTTGGCCGCTAACTTCTTAGCTTCTTTAAAATCTTCTAAAAGTCCATCGGAACCGGGTATAGTTGGCACACCCGCAGCCTTCATAGTGGCTTTAGCGGCAGATTTGTCGCCCATGCCCTCTATTTGCTCGGGTGTGGCACCAATAAATTTGATTCCATTCTCCTTACAAACTCTAGAAAATTTTGCGTTTTCAGAAAGGAAACCATAGCCTGGATGAATCGCATCGGCATTGGTAATCTCTGCAGCGGCAATGATATTTGGAATTTTAAGGTATGATTCAGAGCTAGGAGCCGGACCAATACAAACCGCCTCATCTGCAAAGCGCACATGCAAGCTATCTCTATCGGCCAATGAATAAACAGCCACCGTTTTTATGCCCATCTCTCGGCAGGTACGCAGCACACGAAGCGCTATTTCCCCACGATTGGCAATGAGAATTTTTTTAAACATAATCCATCGAATTTAAGACCGAACAGGCCGTTGGTCGAGATTAATGCGTTTGCTAAAAATTACGCAGGATCAATAAGAAATAGCGGCTGATCGTATTCAACCGGGCTAGAATCATCGGCAAGGATCTTAACCACTTTACCAGAAATTTCCGCTTCAATTTCGTTGAATAGCTTCATCGCTTCAATGATACAAACCACATCTCCTGGCTTGATGGTGTCCCCTACGTTTACAAATAAATCCTTGTCGGGTGATGGTCTTCTGTAGAAGGTTCCAATCATTGGGGATTTAATGGTAACGTATTTGGAGTCATCCTCCTCTACAGCATCATCTTTAGCTTTCCCCCCACCAGCAGCCGGAGTTTGAGCTGGCGCAGCAGCAGGTGCAGGGGCCGCAGCAGCCATAGGCTGAGCAGGCATTTGTGGTATGGATTGCATAGGTACCTGAATGGTTTGTACCTGCTCTCCTTCTTTTGTTTTCTTCTTGGATTCTGTTTTAATGGAAATCTTAAAATCCTTCTGCTCTATTTCAACCTCATTCACCGAAGACCGGGACACTAATTTTATAAGATCTTGAATCTCTTGATAGTTCATCTGCCTTAGTTTGCGTTAGGGTACAAGGTTATAAATTATTTTCAAATTTAGAGCCATCATAAGCCCATTTGAGCCAGATTGCTCCCCAGGTAAAACCACCACCAAAAGCGGCAAGAACCAGATTGTCTCCTTTCTTTAGCTTTTGCTCCCACTCTACCAAGCAAAGCGGTATGGTACCTGATGTTGTATTTCCGTATTTGTGGATGTTCACCATCACCTTGGATTTATCCAATCCCATGCGGTTTGCGGTGGCATCAATTATTCTGAGATTAGCCTGGTGAGGAACTAACCAGTTCACATCTTCTGGTTTAAGCTTGTTGCGCTCCATTACCTCGGCCGATACATCCGCCATGTTCTGCACAGCAAACTTAAAAACGTGCTGACCTTCCTGATATACGTAATGTTCTTTGGCATCAACGGTTGCATGACTCGCTGGCTTTACCGAGCCTCCAGCTTTTTGATGCAAATGCACCCTTCCGGAACCATCAACGCGTAATACCGAGTCCATCACTCCAACTTCTTCTTCAGTAGGTTCTAAAAGCACAGCGCCTCCACCATCACCAAAAATGATGCAGGTCGTTCGGTCTTCGTAGTCGATTATTGAGGACATTTTGTCCACCCCAACTACAACAACCTTTTTATTTCTTCCGGTTTCTATAAACTGCGATCCAGTAACCACTCCATTAAGAAAACCAGAACAGGCTGCCCCCAGGTCGTAACCAAAGGCGTTAACCGCTCCTACCTTATCACTTATTATATTGGAAGTAGCCGGAAACTGCATGTCTGGAGTAACCGTACAGCAAATAAGCATGTCTATTTCGCTTGGAGAAATACCGCGCTTTTCGCATAGGCGTTTTACGGCCACGGCTGCCATATCGGAACTCCCCAGGCCTTCACCTTTTTGGATCCGTCTTTCTTTTATTCCCGTTCTGGAGGTAATCCATTCATCCGTTGTGTCCACCATTGTTTCCAGCTCTTTGTTGGTTAATACATAGTCTGGAACATAACCGGCAACGGCTGTTACCGCTGCTCTAATTTTGGGTGGATTACCTGAACTCATGGGGTGCAATTTAGAAAACCAAAAAGACCCAACAAGGTTGGGTCTTTTATCAACGTAAAGTCTTATTAAGCCTCGGCTACTGCTTCTTTTTCAAGGACAACCTGACCGCGGTAGAATAGCTTACCTTCATACCAATAGGCACGGTGACGTCTGTGGATTTCACCATTGGTAGGACATGTTGTTAGTGTAGGAGTACCCGCTTTATAATGGGTTCTTCTTTTGTCCCTTCTGGTTTTGGAGGTTTTTCTCTTGGGATGTGCCATAACTCTATCTATTAATCACTTTTCAACTTCAACAATTCCTCCCACTGAGGATTTATATTCACTTTAGGTTTAAGCCTTTCTAATTTCTCTAGAACTTCTTGGTTGCAATCTGCAGGATCTTCATGGCTTATTTTCAAAGGCAAAGCCAAATGAATAAACTCATAAACGTAAGGGGCTAAATCAATATCTCCCTGGCTAGGTGGAATAAAAGCAATGCTTTCATCCTCTTCTCCTTCACCGTGAAACTTAAAGATCATTTTATCCTTACCGGCAATATCGATCCATAAATCGTCTGTACAGCGGTCGCAAGGCTGCAATACCTTTCCATTAAAAACAAAATCGCAAACCACCATGCTTGCTTTTTTGTCCAACAGAACTTCTAAATCGATTTCTGCCTCGTTAATCTGAGATTGCTCGAAAGCTTTAAAGAACGGTTCCTCAACTTTAAAAACATAGTTGTGTTGACCCTCCTTCAAACCCACATACGGGATTTTATACTCAGTCAATACATCCATCTTCCAAAAATTGGGGAGCAAAGATAGCAATTTTTCACCTCCTAATCTTTTTATTAAGAGTTTTCGGTTAATTGTCCGAATCGGATCTGGATACCCGTTGCTTTTTAAGCGGATTTGCAGTCCATTCCTTTATTTTCTTGCGGGTTTCATAAATATCAATTGCCGCATAAATAGAGGATAAAAGTGATTGAGGATCTGCCTCATCTTTACCTGCAATATGAAAAGCGGTACCATGGGCTGGGGATGTGCGCACAATAGGCAAGCCGGCAGTAAAATTTACTCCTGTTTGAAACGCAAGGGCTTTAAATGGAATTAAGCCTTGATCGTGATACATGGCCAATACCCCATCAAAATGATTCTGCTGCACCGTACCAAAAAAGCCATCTGCCCCGTATGGGCCAAAAACCAAGTGGTTTTTCTGATTCAACTCCGCAATGGCTGGCTTAATAATATCCTTCTCTTCATTCCCCAATGCCCCTTCATCTCCGGCATGTGGGTTGAGTCCAAGTACAGCAATTTTGGGCCGTTCTATGCCAAAGTCCTTTTGCAGAGATTGAATCATTAACTCCGTTTTCCGGATGATTTTTTCCTTGCTGATGTCCGATGGAACATCCTTGAGTGGAACGTGTCCTGAAACTACTCCAACCCTTAGGTTTTCACTCACCATAAACATCAGTGCCTCCTCGGCATTGCTGTACTGCGTTAGAAACTCGGTATGCCCGGGAAATTTAAAGCCCGCATCCTGAATTGACTTCTTGTTAATGGGAGCCGTAACCATCACGTCCACTAATCCCTCGGCCAAATCTTTCGTAGCGGCCTCAATACTCTGAAAAGCAAATCTACCAGTCTCAATAGAGGCTTTTCCCAGAGTAATTTTTACCTCCTC
>JBMYJC010000169.1:0-5312 GCA_049594055.1 Luteibaculum sp.
GTGAAAGAAAAGTCCTGGAAAGAGTTGGCAGAATTCTGCGATGAGCAACAATCCATCAATGGTAAGTTAATAGCCGTAGGTACGGGTGGAAACATCAATAAAATGGTGAAACTCGCACCCAACTCAAATAACCGAAGCCGGGAGATTAGTACTGAGGACATTTCTGGATTAATTAAGGAAATGGAACCCATGAGCATTGAGGAGAGAATGGATACCTACGATCTTAAAGAAGACCGGGCAGATGTGATTGTGCCGGCTGGAAGGATATATGAAACATGTTTGCGCCATGCCGGTTTGAATTTTATTGTGGTTCCAAAAATTGGTTTGGCCGATGGGATGGTTTACCACATGAGTAAAATGAAAAAGTATAGCGAAGCAGCTAGTTAAGCCAGCCATTCAAAGCAACAAAGGATCAATCACAACAGCATTTCCTACCTATTCCAGGGAAGATTGAATTTAAGTTGGAACATCCTTTGGGATAAGACGAATCCGCACATCCTCCTAATATTTCCCAAAAATCAGCTTTTACCGCCATTGGGCTAATAAGGCACCCCGATCGTACTAAATGTAAAGGGTATTTTTGCGCCTCTTTTTTCCTTTGTAGTGAAATAATCCCGGCATGAAAAATTTATACATCGCACTTATTACAATTTTCCTTGGGCAGGTAATGCTGGCCCAGCAGAATTACGAGCCCCTAAAAAAGGGAAGCCTTAAAGGTACCATTGTAGATTCCGAAACGGGAGTAGGGGTAGAATTTGCCACCATCTCTTTGCACAGCGTACAGGATTCTTCATTGATAACCGGGACAACAGCAGGGCAAGGAGGAAACTTCGAGTTAGACAACCTGCAGGTGGGCAAATATTTCTTGCGCATTGGATTTGTGGGATATAAAACCAAGGTGGTTCCCAATGTGCGGATTAGTCCAGACCAGATGGAGCTTGAACTGGAGTCCATAGCTTTAGAAAATACCATGGAACAGCTTGCTGCTGTTGAGGTTAGTGCCGAAAAACGCCAGATGGAGACCTTTATAGATAAGAAGGTTTTTAACGTAGATAAAACGCCTGCGGCCGCGGGAGGAGATGGATTGGAAGTGCTTAGAAATGTTCCCTCTGTTGAGGTGGATGTGGATGGCAATATCAGCCTGAGAGGCGAGTCCAATGTGAATATCCTGGTTGACGGAAGGCCTTTAAATATGAGTGCATCGCAGTACTTACAAAGTGTACCAGCCGCATCTATTGAAAAGATTGAGTTAATCACCAACCCCTCGGCCAAATACGATCCAGAAGGAACTTCGGGAATCATCAACATTATTATGAAAAAAGACCGTGCTGGTGGTTTTAATGGAAATTTGAATTCCAGTATTGGATATGGTCGCTATCCCAAAACCAACAACTCTTTGGCTTTAAATTACCGCACTGGAAAATGGAATTTTCAGAGTTCTCTCTCTGCCAATTACAACGAATCTTGGTACGGAGGAGACAATGAAAGAAAAGTAGCCCTTAGCGACACCTCTTTTTTTCAGACCACTGCCGATGAAGGAGTGAATGAAAATATGAACCTGAGTGGAAAAATAGGGGTGGATTATTTCCTCTCGGATAAAACTACCCTTTACGTATCTGGTACGGGAATGACTATGACTGGCGAAGGAGATCGCGTCATGTCTTACGAGAATTACAATGCTAACAGGCAGTTGGTTAGTAGCTCGGCTAGGGATGCTTTTTCTGAGTACCCATTTAATTCTTACGGATTAAACACTGGTTTCCAGCATAAGTTTAACAAGGAGGGGCACAACCTGGATTTGGATGTGAACTACAACGTAAACGATCAAAGCAACGAAGAGCTTTTTACGCAGAGTTTTATAGATACCACCGGAGAGCAATTTGGTAGCTTAACAGAGCAGGTTCAAAACAGCAGCGAGTACAACGCCACTTTTAACTCCCGATTAGACTATACACTTCCAGTGAGCGATTCCCTAATTATGGAAGCTGGTTTTCATACCACTTTTAGGGATTTTGATAACGAGATCTTTTTAGCCAATCAAATTAACGGTGCACTTGTAGCCGACAGCAACGTAAACAACCGCTTTTTATACAACGAAAATGTAATAGCCCTTTACAACACCTGGAGCCGCGAGTTTAAAAAATGGTCTTTTAAAGCCGGTTTGCGTTATGAGTACACTGGAATTAGAGGTGAGTTGGTGAATACCAAAGAAAGCAACGAGACGGAGTATCACTCATTATTCCCTTCGGCTTACTTGTCTTATAAGTTTACACCCGTTAAGTCTTTAACCCTAAGTTATACGCGTAGAATTAACCGGCCCAGTGAAGGGCAATTAAATCCCTTTACGTCTTATTCTGATCCTTACACCATTCGCACGGGAAATCCCTTTTTGCAACCAGAATACATTGATGTAATGGAGCTGGGGTACAACTCCTACGGGAAAAAAATCAACGTAACAGGTTCGGTTTACGGTCGGGTAGTGAACAACCAGATTGGACGTTTTTTACAACTGGACAGCAGTGGAACCAACGTGGTATTGTTCCGAAACTTTGATAAATCCTACGTTACGGGAGCTGAGTTAATCTTAAACTACAATCCTTTCTCATGGTGGAGAACCACTACAAGCTTTAATTTCTGGAACAGCATTTTTGATGAGAACTCCTTTGTAGAGAGTAACCTGAACTACAGTAACTACGGGTATTTCCTTTTCTTCCAGTCTATGCATAACCTTAAAAACGATTGGATGCTGCAGTGGAACATTCAATACCGTGGTAGAATGCAGGTGCTTCAGGGAGAAATCACCCCCATGTTTGGGATGGACCTGAGTGCTCGCAAGATGATTTGGGATAAAAAGGCAAGCATCTCGGTGCGTGTGAGCGATATCTTTAATACGCGTCAGTTTGGCTTTAAGAGCAAAGATCTAGGTGCTTATTCCTATCAAACGGACCGCAACTGGGAATCGCAAACCATATACCTAAGTTTTAGCTACAACTTTGGTAAGCAGGATAACAGCATGCGCAGAAACCGCAGGAACTCAGATTTCGGAAACTCTGGAGGCGGCGGAATGCAAGGCCCAGGGCTATAAGCCGATTCATGTTTAAAGCTCTATAGAGTATATTCTAGCCACCTCGCTTTTGCAGGTGGCTAGCATGTTTTTATTCTTCTGTGCTAGTACTTAACCCTTGTACTAGAAATTCACATAAATGGGATTGCTCAGGGCTACCATGCCAGTTGCCAAAGCCGGAGATATGGGGCTATTACTTTGCGGTTGTGCCAGGCCTTCTAATGTTACCCTGTAGTAAGATCGACCGTTTGGGTTGGGGCTATCCTCAAAAGTAAAATCACTTTGACCCGGTAATATTATTCCAGTAGTAAATTCTCCGCCATTCTTAATAACCGTAACGCGGTATGTAAAGGGTTGTGGGTTTGGAATGTTCTCCAATAAAACCTGGAATTTTACTGACTGTTCAGATGTGATTTTCAGGTTGTCGCCCATTCCGAAGTTATACTCGCCATCCTCTCTATTAGAAGCTTTTAAAACCAGTCTTGGTGCGGTTGGGGTTGCCGAAATTGAAACTCTTCCAGCAATCATAGCTTCATAAACGCTTTCTGAACTGTGATTTTTTGCTCTAACCCAGGTAGTAGGGGTTCCCATGGCGTTGGCAAAGGCCTGGTAACTGTTCGGGTTGAATAAATCCTCAAAAACAGTAGCATAACCATGGTGAGAATCACTGCCCCCTAGCCCCGTCATCCTTCGCCCTGTATTCAATTGGTCGTTCCAAATGGTTTGGGCATTGCTATTAGTAGTCCATATAGCTGAGTTCCATACCTCAATAGCGCGAACCACATCATAACCATAGCCCCAAGGGTCGCCACCACTGGGATGGTTAGCCGAAAGCATGATGTCTAAATCAAACACGGTTTGTTGAAGATTTGCAATGGTGCCATCCCTGGCTAAATACATTTTTTGGTAATCAAAGGGTTTCGGAGAAAAAGTATTTCCATGTCCTTTAGCTGTTGTCCATTCAGAACCGTAAAGCACTACCAATTCTTCATCACTCTGATAAGCGGGATCTGCCCAAGTATTTCCTGGGATATCTCCGTTTACATGGTTGTCGTGGTCGGTTACCCCCAGAAAAGTAAGCCCATTGCTTTTTGCGGTTGCAATAATTTCATTCATGGGTCTGTTGGAAGCATCTGAGCTGTAGTTGGTATGGACGTGAAGATCTCCGGCCATCCAGATTCCTTCGTTCAAAGGAAGGGCTTCAGGTTCAGGGAAGCCTCCAAATGCATAGGAGCCACCAGGTTTCCTCCCAGTAGCCCTTGTTTTGTCAATCACTAATACACTGAGGGTTTTTTCCGTTTTATTCTCCTCTGCATCCTGGAGTTTAAATTTATAAACCTGTGCACTTTCAAAGTTTGGTGCAATGGCTTGGAACTTGTACCTGCTAAGGCCTGTGTCGCTTAGTGAAGTGTCAAAAACCACCTTAAAATCCGTTCCCTCTTTAACCAATATCTCTAGTTTAGAAAGTGGAACATTAGAAAGCTCATTGGAACGCCCAGAGAGCAAAAAATTTAAGGTGTCTGCAAAATTTACAATAGTGTCCTTGGAAATAAAACCAACTTCCGGAAGAAACTCCAATGCAGGAGCCAGGCCTGTTGTGCTTTGATTGTTGTTATTTTCTGTTTTGAGCTCCTCTTTCTTCTCACAACCCCAAAAGAGGAGGAAAAGAATAAACAAAGTAGTGATGGTGGTACGGTTGGAAAGCATGGTTTAAAAAATAAGCGGCAAAATTATTAGCCACGATGCCTTGAGGTGTTACTTCAGGATTACTGTTTTGTAATGTTTTTAAGTAGGAAATGCCGAGTTTAGAAATAGTAAAGGTATCCTACAACTTGAGCAAATTCTCTACGGCTGCCTTAAAGCGATCCTGAGGAAGAAACTGTTGCTCTAATTTGCCTGCAAAAGGAACGGCAGTATCCAAAGAACCAATCTTAACCACCGGAGCATCCAAACTGTAGAAACAATCCTGTTGAATTCTTGCAGCAATTTCACTTGCTACCCCAAAACTCTGAGTGTCTTCCTGGAGGACAATAGCCTTAGCACATTTTTTTACTGCCGCAAAAACAGCTTCCCAATCTAATGGAACTAAGGTTCGTAAATCCAGAACTTCCAGGTCATTTCCACCCAATTCATCGGCAAGGTTGTTGGCCCAATGCACTGGCCAGCCATAGGTAATAACCGCAATTTTGTTGCCCTCGCGGGTGGTCTTGGCTTTGCCTGCGGGAATATTGTAATATTCTTCTGGCAC
>JBMYJC010000170.1:0-5306 GCA_049594055.1 Luteibaculum sp.
GGTGGATTTAATGGCGTATTTGGCTGTTTTTTTTGGTGGCGGGTTAGGAGCCGTACTTCGCTTTGCCGTAAGCCGATTATTTCAATACAAAGATTTTCCACTCGCCACATTAATAAGCAATGTGGTCAGTTGCATTGTGTTTGCGTTGGTACTTTATTTCCTAAAGGGACAGCAGCAGCACAGACTTCTTTACATTTTCTTAATCACTGGGCTTTGTGGTGGCTTCAGTACCTTTTCTACTTTTAGTTTCGAAACTTTTCACCTTTTGAGACAAGCCCAGATTGGCTTGGCAATTCTCAATGTAACTTCCAGCCTATTATGTTGCCTACTCGTATTTTATCTCGCCTATATTTTTCTATTCCGTGCTTAGCTCTTTTTACATTACTCAGTTGTAACCAAGAAAAGCACGAGGAAGAAAAGCCAAGGCCTAAACTGGTAATTGGTATGGTGGTAGATCAAATGCGCTTTGATTACCTCCAGCGGTTTGCACCTGTCTTTAGCAATGAAGGTGCATTTAAGCTTTTAATAGACAGTGGAAAATTTTTCACCGAAACCCGTTACGAGTATCTCCCAACATACACAGGGCCTGGCCACGCAACAATTTTTACGGGTACCCACCCAAAATACCACGGTATCGTTGCTAACGATTGGTACTACCGCCAGGGTAATAAGATGATGTACTGCGCTAGCGATTCAACGGTAGATACCCAAGGTTCACCATCAGGCGCAGGGCAGATGTCACCTAAAAACATGCTTGTCCAATCACTTGGCGATTTGTTTAAGAATGAGTTTGGAACCGACAGCAAAGTATACGGGGTTGGATTAAAAGATCGCAGTTCTATTTTTCCTGCAGGAAAGCAAGCAAACCGAGCCTTTTGGTTTGACGGGGGTAAACAGGGAAAGTGGATTTCAAGCTCGTACTATACGGATGCTTTTCCTACTTGGATAGAAAACTTTAATGCTTCTGGTATTTGCGATTCTCTGATGGCTGTTAATTGGGAGCTCCACGATAGAACAAAGCTTCTTGAAATTACGGATGCTACATCTTGGGAGAGACCTTTTCAGGGTATGCAACAAGCCATTTTCCCCTATGAGTTATCCAAACTTGGATTGATAAACGGCAATTACGAAATGCTAAAACAAGTTCCACACGGGAATGATTTAACTCTTTCGTTTGCCAAAGCTTTAATAGAGAACGAAGAGCTCGGTGCAGATAGCATTCCAGATTTTTTAAGTATTAGCTTTTCTGCCACAGATTATGTAGGTCATCGCTTTGGAACGGAATCGCTGGAATTAGCTGATACTTATGTGCGTTTAGATGAGAGCCTTGGCGAGTTTATTCGCTATCTAAATGAAAAAATTGGGGCAGGAAATTATATGATCTTTTTAAGTTCAGACCACGGGGCTGCTCCCCCGGTGGGATACGCGCAAAGTAAAATGCAAAAGGGGGGAGCTATATCCGTCCCTGAATTGGAGGTGGAGCTAGATTCCGTTTTAACGGCAAATAATTTTCCTACCAAATCTGTTTTAGCACTGGCTAACCAACAGGTTTATCTGGCTCCTATGGACAGCATAAAAAAGCAGCAGGCCATTTCCTTGCTAAGCAAGCACCTTATGGAAAAGGTCTTTGTTGAGGAAATCTTAACAGCAGATATGCTAGGCAAAGGTGTTCCGTCAAATTACTCTGGCAGGCATTACAATGCTGCCACCGCTGGATATAGACCAGATAGATGCGGAGACCTCTGGTATTTTTTAAAGGAGTATTGGGTAGAGTATTCCGAGGCAGGAAGCACCCATGGATCCTTTGAGGAATACGACCGCCATGTGCCATTTTTTATCTATAACCAACATTTGCCAGCAGAAAAAATTAGTCGGTCAGTGGCAGTGCGAGACATCGCGCCAACCCTTTCAGATATACTTGGTCTTCAGGGTTTAGAATCATTTTCAGGTCGTTCGGTTTTTGCTAAGCCTTAAAGGATTTTAGCGTCTGGACAACAAAATCTATATCGTTTGAGCTCAAGTCTAAATGCGTAACAAAGCGAATAGATTTTGGCCCAAAAGCCAATGCCATGATATCTTTTTTAGCGAGGTAGTCCAATAGCTTTTTATTGATTGTGGGATTTGCAGTCTCAAAAATCACAATGTTAGTCTCAGTAGGATAGGCTTCTACAACGCCTTCACAAGCTTGCAAAGCTATGGCCAGGAATTTAGCTTTTTGGTGATCCTCGGCCAATCGGTTAACATGGTTATCGAGTGCAAATTCACATGCTTTGGCGAGATAACCTGCTTGCCGCATTCCGCCTCCCATGCGTTTTCTTATGCGATGTGCCTTTTTAATGAAATCCTTGGATCCAATCAATGCCGATCCTACCGGACAGCCTAATCCTTTTGAAAAGCATACCGAGATGGAATCGAATAGTTGCCCTGCACGTTTGGCGTCCATTTTAGTAGCTACCATAGCATTAAAAATCCTGGCACCATCCACATGGAAAGGTATATCCTGCGTGTGCAGCCAGGTAGAAATTTTCTGTAATTCATCCCAACTCCAGGTTGCACCACCACCCCGATTGGTGGTGTTTTCTACGGCCACCATACCCGTTCTTGGATAATGCGAATCTGCAGGATGAACCGCTGCTTGTACATCTTGTAATGTAAAGGTTCCGCGAGGGCCCTGAAGTAAGTAGGCCTGTGCCCCGGAATTTGCTGCAATTCCTCCGCCCTCGTAACGGAAAATATGCGACTCGCCATGGCAAATGACTTCATCGCCAGGTTGAGTATGCACTTTAATGGCAATTTGGTTGGTCATGGTACCGCTGGGGCAAAATAATGCAGCCTCGTGGCCAAACAATTTGGCCACCTTACTTTCCAGGGCGTTTATACTTGCGTCTTCTGCAAAAACGTCATCTCCAACCT
Source organism: Luteibaculum sp. (assembly GCA_049594055.1). GTDB lineage: Bacteria > Bacteroidota > Bacteroidia > Flavobacteriales_D > Luteibaculaceae > Luteibaculum. The sequence continues at coordinate 2,914 of JBMYJC010000170.1, forward strand.
CTGCAGACCACATGGCCTCCAGCATAGCCTTGGTGGGTTTTGTTACCGTATCCGATCTTAAGTCTATGGCCATCTTATTCAGCAGTTTTTCTAATTAAGAAGAGCCCATCACGAATGGGAAGTAAAACCTTTTCCAGTCGATGGTCCTCTGCTACCTTTTGATTAAAATGCTGCAGGCCGGCCGTTTCCTTATCGTTTTTCTCTGGAGCCTGGAGTACTTTGCCACTCCACAAAACATTGTCGGCCAGGATGTGCCCACCTAAACGCAATTTGGGTAGGATTAAATCCAGGTAATTGCTGTAGTTTTCTTTGTCGGCATCAATAAAAACTAAGTCGAGGTTATTGGGCAATTGTGGAATTATTTCCAATGCATTTCCCCAGTGCATTTTGATTTGGTTTTTTTTGTCGCCCAGTTCAAAATACTTGTTCACGTACGGCTCCAGTTCATCGTTAAGGTCTATGGTGTGCAGCTCACCCTGGTCTTTTAAACCCTCCGCCAAGCAAAGTGCGGAGTAACCGGTGTAAGTGCCAATTTCCAAGATGTAACTAGGTTGTAACATGTGGGATATCATGCTTAAAAATCGTCCTTGGAAATGCCCACTCAACATACGGGGTTGAAGTACTTTTTCCCAGGTTTCGCGATTTAGTTTTGCAAGGGTTTCTGGTTCTTGAGAGCTATGCTTGTCGGCATAGTCTTGCAATTTGGGGTCTAAAAATTCCATTAAATAAAAGTTAGGCTTGAAAGCGATTTTGGATCGAGAATTTCGTTGGCAACTTCCAGGATATCCTCCGATCGTATCGCATATATTTTGTTGTAAATCTCCTGATCAGATTCAATTTTATCAAACACCAAAACACTTTTAGCCAGGTTTAACATATGGTTGCTGTTACTCTCCTGGTTCAGAGCCATGTGACCTATTAGTTGTTTTTTTGATTGGTGCAGTTGCAAGGTGCCCAGTTTTTTGTTTCGCAACTTTCCTAAAATATTGTTTATCAATCTTTTAGACCGGGCTAGTTGTTCTTTGTCTGTGCCTAGATAAAGGAAAAAGGAACCGGAGTCTGAATAAGCTGTGTAGTGCGACTCAATGTTATATGCGATCCCGTGTTTTTCTCTGATGTACAAATTAAGATGACTGTTTAATCCTGGCCCTCCCAAAATGTTGTTCATAAGCCCCATGGCCAGCCTTTTCTCATCCTGTAGGTGATAAGCCACATTTCCCAACATGTAATGCACTTGATTGGTGTTTTTTTCTTCCACCTTGTGTTGCACCTGATAGGAAATATCCAGTTTGCGTTGTTTTTTAGGCATTTGCTTGCTGAAGGATCCAAAATACTTTTCCAATAATTTCTTCAGGTACTTTTCTGAGATATTGCCCGAAGAACAAAGAACCATGTTATCTATGGCATAGTGTTTATCCAGAAAGTGCAGAATATGTTTTCGCTCAAAACTGCGCACACTGCTCTCGTTTCCCAGGATGGGATTGGCTAGCGGGTGACCTAAAAAAAGTTGTTCTTCAAAATCATCAAAGATTTGCTCAGATGGGCTATCCAAGTAGGATTTTATTTCGTCAATAACCACCTCTTTCTCTTTATCCAACTCGCGTTTTGGAAAAGAGGATGAAAATAAAATGTCTGCTATTAGTTCTATTGCCCGTTCGTAATACTCGGTTAAAAAGCTCGCATGTATGGTTGTGTCTTCTTTCCCCGTGTAGGCATTAATTTCCCCGCCAACACTATCCAATCTGTTTAGAACATGGTAGGCTTTCCTTCTTGCCGTGCCTTTAAATATTGTGTGTTCAATAAAATGCGCCAAACCACTCTCGTCTGAGGCTTCATCCCGCGAACCTACGTCTATCAATACCCCGAAATTAGAGATGGCAGAATTAGATGGCAGGTGAATTACACGTAATCCATTGCTTAACTCAAACCGAAAGTGATCCTGCATTTAGTTAATGATTATAGAACTTCCCACCATAAAAATAGGGGAGGCAAAGCGTTTATTGCTATAAGGTGCCGCTACTTGTACACTAAACACCGAGAAAATGTTTTCCAAGCCAACATAGGCTTCATAATAATCGGGGTTGGCTGCGGTGGAAAGAAAATTGGCTCCCGCATAAAACTGCCAGTTTAACCACTTATTCAGTAGTGGGATTTTATTAAAAAGAAAGCCATTAAAATGATGCTCTGCATGTAGCTCAATGTAATCTTTCCCAGTGCTAAAATTGTAATAGGGCAGAGCCTGGAATGCACGTTGGCGATTATTTATGAAGGGAATCTGATTTCCTGCAAAGTGTTTAAAATCGAAAAAGCTAAGCGATTCGCTAAAGGGAAAAAAGCCAACAAAACCGCTATAGCTAAAGTCTCCAAACAATTTTAAATCCAGTTGATGTTCT
>JBMYJC010000171.1:0-5271 GCA_049594055.1 Luteibaculum sp.
CAATTTTCCGTGAACACGCCCCTCAAACAAATATTCCAATCCATTGTGATATAAAGCGATTACGCAAATAAAATAGGCCGCTCGATTTTCCTTACCATGCAAATTTTGCAGCAAGAGCTCATTATTGGCCTTGGCGTCTCCCTTTTTTCCAGAATAACGAGCAGAATAAACACCCGGCTCTCCATTCAGGGCCTCAACACACAAACCCGAATCATCGGCTATGATGCTCATTTCCGGATGCAATTTTGCCAGGTACCTCAGTTTAATCAGCGCATTACCTTCAAAACTATCCGCGTCTTCAACAATATCATCATGGATATTTAGATCGGAAAGGCTAAAAACATCATAGGCTGGCAAGAGGCCCTTAAACTCTTTAATTTTCCCTGTGTTGTGGCTGGCCACCAAAAGTGTTTTGCGTTTAATCATGATGATAATTTCCTCCGTTTATAATATTCAGGGCTCTGTACAATTGCTCGGCAAAAATTCCGCGTACCATCTGGTGGTTAAAAGTGAGTTTGGATAGAGAAATCATATAATTGCTCCTTTGCTTTAAGCCCTCCGAAAAACCAAAGGCAGAACCAATAACAAAAACCAAGTCTCTATTGCTGTGCACGGTTTTCTCTTCAATCCACGCGGCAAACTTTTTACTGCCGAATTCCTTGCCGTTTTCATCCAATAAGACCAAAAAATCCTGGGCTGTAATTTTTTTAAGAACTGCAGTACTCTCTTTTTCAATGGCCTGATTTAACTGGCCCTTTAATTTTTCTCCCTGCAATTCTTCCCAATGGAAGGAGCAATATTTGGGAATGCGCTGCAGATATTCCTTTAAAAGTTGGCTGTACAAACCCTTTTCTGTTTTCCCAATGCAGTAAACGCGAATTGCCATGTGGCCAAAAATCGAAATATTTGTTCTGCCTCTGCAATTGGGGTATGGATTTTGCTTATTTCGTTACTTGGAATAATCATTGCAACTTCTGCGGCATGAAAAATTTACTCTGCATTGCTTTTTTTTCTGTTTTTCTCGTTGGGATAAGCTCGCAAAGTGCGGCCCAAAACGAGATAAGCCGCATTGCTGCTGCTTTTAAAGTGGGAGATTCTGGCGAACTAGGGAATTTTTTGGCCAATAATGTAAGCATTGGAGTAGATAAAAACGAACAATCGTACAGCCGTGCACAAGCCAGTCAAGTGTTAAAGTCCTTTTTTGATAGACATAAACCCAGTGACTTTACCTATCGCCACAGTGGCAATGCCGAACATAAAGACAGCTTTTATGTAGGAAGTCTAAGCACCAATCAAGGAAGCTTTAGAATCACCCTTTTCCTGGTAGATACCCAAGACGGAAAACGCATAAAACGTTTACGGATAGAACCTAAATGATAGACTCAATTCAACCCGAAACCGTTCGGGAATACTTATCGCGCTTTTTACAAGAAGATATTGGACCTGGCGATTACTCCGCTTTGGCCTGCCTGGATCCTAATTTAAGTGGGGAAAGTGTTATCCTCCTGAAAGACGATGGTGTGCTTGCCGGACTGGAGTTTATCCAGCCAATTTTAGAACTCCTGGACCCCGATATTGAAGTGAGCTTAAAAGCTCAAAACGGGACTTATTACAAATCTGGACAAGTCCTGGCTCATGTTTCCGGAAATTCGCAAGCCATGCTAAGCGGAGAGCGAACTGTGCTTAACCTCATGCAGCGCATGTCTGGAATTGCAACAAAAACTTACCAGCTAAATGAGTTAATTAAACCGCATGGGTGTAGACTTTTAGATACCCGGAAAACCGCACCCGGACTGCGCTATTTTGACAAATTGGCTGTTGCCACAGGAGGTGGAGTAAATCACCGTTATGGACTTTTTGATATGGTGATGATTAAAGACAACCATATTGACCACGCGGGCGGAATTTCAAAAGCCATAGAAAACTGTGTGCATTACCTAAAAGACAATAACCTAAGCCTCAACATTGAGGTAGAAACAAGGAATATGGAGGAGGTAGAACAGGTGATGAAACATCCCGAAGTATTCAGAATCTTGTTGGATAATTTTTCTCCACAAAGTATGCGGGAGGCAGTAAGGTTTATAGACGGCAAAAAGGAAACAGAGGCCTCTGGTGGGATTACCGAAGACAGCATTGAGTCCTATGCCAGAACCGGGGTTGATTACATTTCGGTGGGTGCGCTCACCCATTCCGTAAAATCCTTGGATATCAGCATGAAGCACAGCAAATAATGAATATTCAAAAGCGCATACAGGAGTCTAACGCCTATAAGAAGGTCAAGGAGCTTGGACAAAACATCATTCTTCCTGGGTTTGAGGGGCTATCGCTGTACACCCTTATTTCCTTCCTCACCAAAGGACTTTTACACGGCAAAATAAATACCCGTGCCGCAGCCATCTCCTTTCGGATTTTATTGGCCCTGGCCCCCACCTTTATTTTGCTGGTGTCGCTAATCCCCTACATCCCCATTGAAAATTTCCAGGAAAATATCCTTCGCGATATTGAATTAGTCCTCCCTCCATCTACCTATGAATTGGTAGATGAAATGCTTGTAGATCTTATCCAACGCAAGCACAACACTTTTGTATCCATAACCTTTCTTATTGGGTTATATTACGCTTCTAACAGCGTAAACGCTTTACTAGAAGGGTTAAGTGGTGCATACCATCTGGGTAAAAAGCAAAATCCTTTTAAACAGCGTCTGGTAGCTATTGGCCTCATCATTCTTCTACCCATTTTCTTAGGGGGTGCATTTTTACTGCAAACTACCAGCTCGGTGGTTATTGATTGGTTATTGAGCCATGACCTTCTAGGGGCCGGACTAGAATATGCTATCGTGCTGATTGCCAAATGGTTCTTGGTTCTATTTTTAATCAATTCAGCGCTCTCCTTGCTTTACAACGTTGCCAATGCCGCAAAAAGAAAATGGCGTTTTGTAACTGCAGGAAGCACCTTTGCCGCTCTACTCATCATTTTAGCCTCCCAGGGATTTGCCTTTTACGTGAATAATTTCGGGCAGTTCAACAAATTTTATGGCTCTTTAGGAACGGTTGTAATTCTACTCATTTGGCTGCAACTAATAATTTTCCTTATCCTGCTGGGCTTTGAGCTTAATACCAGTTTAAGCAAAGCCAATAAAGTGAGAAAAGAAGAAGAATTAGAAATATCAGAATCATGAGAAGTCTTTGGTGTTGCCTGTTTTTAGTATTTGGATTTTCCGTTCATGGCCAAGAAATATTTGGCACCTGGAAAACCATAGACGATGAAAGCGGTGAAGCTAAATCCTTGGTAGAAATATATAAGCAAGACGGCAAGGCTTACGGTAAAGTGGTTAAGCTTTTTCGCAAACCCACAGAAATCCAGGATCCCTTGTGCAACCTTTGTGAGGATGACCGTAAAGGCCAGCGCGTTATGGGTATGGAAGTTATTCGTGGACTTGAAAAAGACGGTAATGAATGGGAAGATGGTACCATTCTAGACCCTCAAAATGGTAAAGAATACGACTGTAAAATTTGGTTGGATGAAGAAAACCCCGACAAATTAATTGTACGCGGTTACATCCTTTTCTTTTACCGCACCCAAACCTGGCTTCGCCAATAGGGCAACTACCAGTTCCGCTGATCGCAGAGGTAAATGAAGTAAGCCAGAGCGGCAGCCCCACTTGCCAGTTCCTTTGGATTTACATTCTCTAAAATATCCTGAGCCGTGTGGTGGTAGTTAAAGTACTTTTCTGGATCTGGAACCAGGCCTACCAAAACCGTATTGGAATCCACCTCTTGAAGAAAAGAAATATCCACGCCTCCATATCCGGCATAAACCTCCTTAATTCCTGTTTTCACTAATTCAGACCCAAAACGCTTGAGCTTCTCTAACTGGTTCGCATTGCCTTGAACCGAAAAAGCTTCCGCTTGAAATCCGCCTCTATCCGACTCAATTGCAATTACATGCTTTTCGCTGTTCAGCGCAGCTTGCTCTGCGTATTCCAAGCCACCTCTTGCGCCATTCTCCTCATTCATGAAAAGAACTGCCCTAAGCGTATAATTGGGTTCGTAATTCATGGCTTTTAGAATACGCAATGCATCGATCGCATGGACAATGCCTGCCCCATCATCGTGAGCGCCTTCACCTAGATCCCAACTATCTAAATGGCCTCCAACCAGAATAATCTTTTCGCTTTTTCCTTTCAATTCTCCCACTACATTATGCGATTCCGCATCGGGAAACCATTGGCAATTGGCCTTTAGCCAAACCTTTTGTGGCGCTTTCGCCAATCCTTTAGATAGTGCATTGGCATCTTCGGTTGATATGGCAAAAGCTGGGATCTTCTGAATAGAATCGATGTAGTTCATGGTACCCGTGTGCGGATTTAAGTCCGTGGCGGTAGTCATAGAGCGTACCAAAACTGCCTGGGCCCCGTATTGCGCTGCCTGCCAGGCTCCATCAGAGCGCTGGTCAACCGCCAGGCTGTAAGCGCGAAAGGTGTTTTTTAATTTGGGATCCATGGGTCGGTTGTAAAAAACCACCTTTCCCTTGATACCTTCCACTCCCAAGTCTTTTAATTCCTTAAAGTTTTTTACTTCAACCACCTCAGCGGTAATACCCTCAGTAGGAGTTCCAACAGAACCACCTAAAGCAGTTATTTGAAAAGGCTTGTTCTCATTTAACCATCGAGCCTGTTCTGGCTCCCCTCGTTCCCAATGCGGTACCATAACCGGTTGAATCCAGGCGCTGTCAAAACCAAGTTCCTTAAAGGTTTCCAAACCCCATAAAACCGCTTTCTCAGCGTTTTTAGATCCCGACAATCTTGGACCAATATCCTTGGTTAATTGGCGCAGCATTTCAAAGCTGTGTTGCTCATTTGCCCTGGCTAGGATTTTTTGTGCCGCCGTGCTATCTCCTACTTGGAAAGCTGCTTTAGTAACTTGGCCAAGGAAAAAGGCGGAGATGAATAAAAGAGTGAAAGCTTTAAGATTTTTGCGCATTATCTAGGTTTTTTGGGAGGCGCAAAAAAAGGATAAAATTTTGGAGCGAGGGAATAATAATTATTCAGGTATATAGGCCTTCTAGGAATGCTGCCTGTGGCCTTTACTCAAGATTCTGTTGCGGAACCACTTAAGCAACTCCTTCCACATTTTGGGTTCCCAGCTGTAGAAAAACTCTTTAAAAACCGATTTATCAAAGTTGTTTTTGGCAATGACATCTGGATCGTAATCTTTTTGGATCCAAGCTCCAAGGGTAACGGGTAATTTTTTGGGTTTACGGCCTTTTGTG
>JBMYJC010000172.1:0-5270 GCA_049594055.1 Luteibaculum sp.
GAATTTTAGTAGCTCTTTCCATTTCCTGGTTGCTTTTATATCTGATTGAGAAGAATAATATTCTTGCTCTGGGATTTCTTCCCATCGCTAAAAGATCAAAACAATTCTTTATTGGGTTTATTATCACAGGATTGTTCTGCGCTCTTGTTCAAGTTTTAGAATCCCACCTAAAGTCGTCCACCTGGATTATAAATAGCAACATTACAAGCGGGGTAATATTAGAATCCTTGTGGTGGGATATTAGATCGGTTTTAACAGAAGAATTGATTTTTCGCGGGGCCTTACTCTACATCCTAATCCAAAGAATTGGCTCAAGAAATGGCATAATACTTTCCGCTATTGCATTCGGCATTTATCATTGGTTCTCCTTTGGAGTTTTGGGAAATCTATTGGCAATGATTTTAGTTTTTATCGGAACCGGCTTAATGGGCTACGCTTTGGCTTGGGCATTTTCAAAAACAAAATCCATCATGCTGCCATTCGGACTTCATTTGGGCTGGAATTTTGTCCACAACACAGTGTTTTCTAAAGGTCCTTTAGGAGAAATAATATTCATTCAACAGGATGGAAACGAATTGGCGGGCTGGCTTTCGCTATTGAATTTTGTTACCGGAATACTGTTGGCTCCAGCAATTGTTATGCTTTATGTTGGATATTTTGTAGAAAATGAAACTGAATAGAATAGATTACCGCGGCAATGAAATTTTCAGGGGCAAAATTGACGCGTTATAATCCCATATCTAAAAGAGCATAATTTGAGTTCAGTACCCGCCGGTTCATTATTAAAGAATCTGAGATAAAAAAGAATTCAAGCCCAAGTCTAAGCGTGCTTTTCTTTCATAATATTTGCCGGAAAGAATTACCTATTCCTTAGCGTCTAAAAAATTCTATCGTGAAATCCATCAACGCCTTTGTTTTGTTACACGTGCGCAGCATTGAAATGATTGGCGTTCTCATGCGCATCATTAGTTTCTCTCTGGTAAGTTGGCTGGGAAAAGAAAGTCCCTTTCTATTTATTTGGGTCTTCAACACCTGCGATGCCATTATCCTTTCCTGGACCGCCATTCTGAAAAAAGACAAAGCCTATACCCTGCTCAATGTGTTTTGGATTGGGGTAGGTATCGTTGGAATACTAAGGGCTCTGGGTAAAATCTAATCTTGGTAGGCGGTCAAACAATATTTTTAAAACGCTGTAAAAGGGATTTGTTTTCTGCTATAATTTTGCAGTGTGGAATCACATAAAAAGTCGCTGCAGGTAATGGTACTCCTTCTGGTGTACTGCTTGGCACTTTTTAACTCTGGAGGAAGTCATAGCACCAAAGATTTTTCGCCTCAAAAGCTTGCCCCAAAGGAAAATCACAGTGCGGTTCAATCCGATTTTTTCGCTTGGACAGCCGCCCCGGAAAGCCACGCTGAGGTACAAGTTAAACTCCCCTACTTTCCCGATATTAAAGAGTATGTCTTTTTTGCTGGGATAGTAAGCACAGATCTCGAGAGCACTGTTTTTTCAATGGCTCAAGAGCTGGTTTTTTCTGGTCTTATTAGCAGCGCAAAAAGCCGCCTGCTTTTTCCTTTCCATTTTTTCTGGTAGAGACATTTTCTCTTCCCCGCCTTGTTCCTCCTTTCCCAAAAAGGTTAAAGAACGGATTAGCCCTGTTTTATAATTTAAAATCAAGAAAAAATGGAAATGGATTTAGGCTCAGCGCTTATTGGTGCAATAGCCATTATTTTATGTGCAATACCTTTTATTGTTATGATTCGCGACCGCAAGCGCAAAGAAAAAGCCTTGCACCAAGCCCTGGTAGAAGATGCCAAGCAATACAACTGCGAGATTAGTCAATACGAAACTTTTGGAAATTTTGCCATTGGCCTGGATGAAAATAAAGCGGTGGTTTTTTACCACCATCAAAGTAAGGCCCAAGGATTGGGTATCCCCATCTACCTAAAAGAAATGGCAAGCTGCATTGTGGTTAAAAAATACCGCAACATCAGCGACTCCGAGGGTTACAAGAAGGTTTTAGACCGTTTGGAACTTCTGTTTACTCCCAAATTAAAAAGTGCAGCAGAAATTAGGCTCCAATTCTACAATGCAGAGGAAAGTGCACACCTCAATGAAGAGCTATTAGCTTCTGAGAAATGGGCTGCCCTCATCAATGCCCAAATTAAGCCAGCCATGAAAAAGGCAGCTTAAAAAACCTTTTAAGCTCAAGTTTCCCGATTTCCCCTAAGCAGCTTAAAACAACTGCGGATTCTGTTAGAAAATCTCAGAATCCGCAGTCTGCTTTATATAGGCTGCTTTGCCAATGCATATCAAAAAGCATTGGTAATATAAACTCATAAAGCGTGTATTTTAGTCGGCTTAAGGCCTTTTGACTTGCTAAGCATACAAAGCCTTTTCGGACCATTTATAATGTTTTGTTATGAGGAATTTCTCTGCGCTTAAAACCGCGCTTTTTTTCTTGGTATGCCATGCTGCGCTTGGCTCCCAGCCTCAGCAGGATAGTTCCTCTCTGGCTAGGAAAGACAGTATGTTGGCCATCCAACAAAAGCAAAGCAAGGCTTTATTGCAAACAGCAGATTCACTGCACCTGGCAGATAGTCTTGAGCAGGAAAATATTCTGAGTCAAATTGAAGCTTTACAAGCTTCAGATGAGCGGAAAAAACAGGAGTTAAAGCAGCGACTGGATTCTTTGGCATTAATCCAAACAAAGCGCCAGGAGCGCATTAAGTGGGAAGTGGATTCCCTGCGTGCTGCCACCCCGGGTGTACCAGTAATCCTTTTTAAGGACTCTCTTTTTTATATCTATTCTAAGCTTGGCCCCTTTTCCCCCAGCGAGCGTGCAGCCAACATTGCCAAAAAGGTAGAAATGCTGGTTAACGAAGGCCTATTTAAAGCCGAACAAATACAGGTTCATCCCAGCGAGGAAAGCTATGATGTGCTGCACGAAGAAATTATACTCTTTAGCATTACAGACCGCGATGCGTTTTGGTTAAATAAAAGTCCGCAAGAGGTAGCAGAGCTATACGCCCAAGCCATTAAATCGAGCGTTGAGCGCTATAAGGAAAGCACGGGACTATTTGCCGTCTTAAAACGCGTTGCCTTGCTTTTATTGGTTTTAGCTCTCTTTTTCTTTGGGATAAAGTACTTAAACAAAGGTTTTACTCGACTTAACCTCTGGTTATTGAAACGCGGAAAAAAATACATCCGCGGGGTGAGTTTTAAGAACTACGAATTCCTGGCTGCAGAACGAGAAGAACAAGTAGTTAGATGGCTTTTGCAAACCGTAAAATGGTTGTCTATTGCCTTGGTGGTCTATTTAGTTTTGCCTGTGGTATTCAGCATTTTCCCTGCTACTAAAGGCATTGCTAGTGCTTTGTTTGGATATGTTTTATATCCACTTAAAAAATTTGCCCTTGGCATTCTTGGCTACATCCCAGAGCTTATCACCATAATTGTGATCATCCTTATCACACGCTATTTTGTGCGCTTCTTAAAGTTTTTATCGGAAGAAGTGGCCACGGGTAAGCTGAATCTGCCAGGTTTTTATCCCGATTGGGCAGGGCCCACCTTTAACTTGCTCAAGATTATCATCTACGCCTTTGCCTTTGTCATAATCTTCCCCTATTTACCCGGTAGCGACTCACCGGTTTTCCAGGGTGTAAGTGTGTTTTTTGGATTGTTGATTTCCCTGGGTTCATCTTCTGCCATTGGAAATATTATTGCAGGACTGGTAATTACCTACATGCGCGCATTTCGTATTGGGGATCGGGTTAAAATTGGAGAAACATCAGGAGATGTAGTAGAAAAAACCATGTTGGTTACCCGATTGAGAACCATAAAAAACGAGGATGTTACCATTCCTAACAGCGCTATTCTAAATGGAAGTACCATTAACTACAGTTCCAGCGCACAGTCTTTAGGATTAATCTTAAACAGCACGGTCACCATCGGGTATGATGTTCCCTGGCGCAAGGTTCACGAGCAGCTTATTAAGGCGGCTTTAAATACAGAGCACATCCAGGCAAAACCACAGCCTTTTGTGTTACAGACTAGTTTAGATGACTTCTACGTGAGCTATCAGGTAAATGCGTACACCCAAGAGGCGGCTTCAGCTGCAAAAATCTACTCCCAGCTCCACGCTAACATTCAAGATGCTTTTAATGAGGCTGGAATTGAGATTCTATCTCCGCATTACCGTGCGGCCAGAGATGGTAATATGGTAACCATACCAGCAGAATATTTACCCAAGGATTATAAGGCTCCATCATTTCGGGTTCAAACAGACAAACAGGAATAAAAAAGCGCAGGATAACATTCCCTGCGCTTTTTTAAGAAAATCTGCAGATGCAGGCCGAAAAATAACCGGCCATTATTTGTCCAACATAAGCCGCTTGCTGTTTTTTCCACCCGATTGGGATACAACTGTGAGGATATACAAACCATTGGAGTATTGGCTCAGATCGAGAGAATGGGAGCTTGACGGGGATGGATTGTTTTCCTGGAAAATCACCTTACCCAAAACATCCGTTATCCAAATTCCCGCTAGTGGCTCTTCGCTATTTAATTGTATTATTCCCCCGGTAGGATTGGGAAAAATCTCAAAAGCAACTTGTATATGTTCCTCTTCTTCCAGGCCAACCACTCCCAGATTGCTTTTCCAGAGTTCATAACCATGCTTACCATCATCGGCTACAAAAAAAACTCCATTGCCATTTGGGGTAATCTCCTTTGGGTTGCTATTGGCCTCTCCAGGATTTAGATTAATGATTTGTTGGGTACCAAATTCGGTTCCATTACTTCGCCAGAGCTCAATTCCAGAGTAATAGGTTTGTGCAGGAAAATATACATAACCGCCATCCTTGGGAAATGGACAACCCGAGCATTTACTATCCAAAATATTTACCACTTTGATAATGCGGGTAGAGCTTGCAAAACCCTCTGTAATCCACAGACCGTTACCTTGAGCTCTGTCGTATTTAGTAAACAAGGTTTTCAGGCCCAAATCGGTAAATCTCTTGGGCGCATCATCTTCCTCATAAGCCATAATAATGCTAGCACCAGAACCTGAACTTCGGGCCAGGGTCATTTTCTCTTCGTCATCATCGTAATAGCCAAACCACAGAAAGCCGTTAGAAACCTGCAAATACTCGGGTGAGGTGCTACCCGGACCACCCACTATTTCAAAAGCTAAGCTGGTACCCTCTTGCGTTCCATCGGTTTTATATACCTCGAAACCTGTGTTGGAATTATAGTGTATAAAGTACAGCGA
>JBMYJC010000173.1:0-5259 GCA_049594055.1 Luteibaculum sp.
GGTAATATAGAGCGCCACTAGGCTTTGCACCTTCACAAACATCAAAAGCAATTCCAGTTGCATCTGGGTGAAGCGTTATATTAAACAAAACACAGGGAGCGTTCTTTGCAGCATCACAACAAGTTCCGTTGCGCTGAATATCCGGAACCAACCATGTAGTATCTGGGTTGGAACTTAAATCCACCTCGATTAAAGGGACGTCAGAATCACAAGCCTGGCCTAATAAATCAGTATTCCACAGCAATAGAGAAAACAAAAAGAGAAATATGGCTCTGCTTTGGTTCAAGGTGGTGGTTTTATGAATGACGGTCAGTTTTAATAAACGTTGCTGGATTGCCCCGTTTTTATTAACAAATCTAGCTTGGCTATCGAGGAATTTAACTAAAAATTCGCTCGAAGGCACAATATTCTAGCTCAAAGGTCTGGGAGGGGGTGTGTATTTTTTGCATACAGGTTTAAACTAGATTGCATTTAATAGGGTTTGGACCTTATTAAGAATGCAGAGGAATTATCCCTGCATTGCTTTTAGTTTTAAATCCTGGACTATGAACTTGTACGCTCTTGGTATTAATCTGCTAAAACCGGAAGTGGCTACCATTTCCAACCAAAGGCCTCATTGCAGCCTTTTCTCAATCAAGCTCAATACCTCATGCTTTTGGCTTGCCCTAAACCAATGCAGATTGGGCTGCCTGCGCAACCAAGTCATCTGTCGTTTTGCAAAGCGCCGGGTGTTTTGTTTAATCAACTCCTTGGCCTCATCCAAACTTAGTTGGCCCTCGAAATGAGCAAAAAGCTCTTTATATCCCACCGTATTTAAACTGTTTAACTGCCTTTTAGGAAATACAGCACGAGCCTCTTCCTCCAGGCCTAAGGCAAACATTTTTTCTACGCGTTTATTAATGCGCTCGTACAAAAGATCCCGGTCCATTTCCAGAGCAATATTTAGCAAGGGAAATTGAGTCTCACTATTCTGTTTACGAAAAGAGGAATAAGGTTTTTTGGTGTGCAAACAAACCTCCAGAGCTCTGATTATGCGTTGAGGGTTTTGGATGTCAACCTCGCGATAATAGTCAGGGTCTAACTCGGCCAATTTTTTTTGCAGCGTTACAATACCATGGTTCTGGAGTTCTGCATTTAGTTCTTCCCTTAGCTGCTTTGGTACTTCTGGGATCTCATCCAAACCGTATTGCAAGGCCTTTAAATAAAGTCCACTGCCGCCTACAACCAAATTAAATGGTCCCAGATCTTTTGTTGCCATCAATTGCTTGGCTTCTTGCTCAAAAGTGGCGGCAGACCAAGTTTCCTCCAGTTCAAGATGACCAATAAAATGGTGTTTTACCTGGGCTAATTCATCGGCTGAAGGCTGGGCGGTGCCAATGGGTATTTCTTTGTAAAACTGTCTGGAGTCGCAGGAGATGATTTCGCAGCCAAAGTGTTGGCCGCATAAAATGGAAACAGCCGTTTTTCCAACGGCTGTAGGTCCAGATATACTTACTAAAAGTTTGTTTTTCACTGCTTAGTAGCGGTAGTCATCATCAAAAGATTCGTAATCGCCTTCATCTTCAAATTCATCGTCATCGTTATCCCAGTCAAAATTGTCATCGCTGTAATTGGGATCGGCCTCAAAGTTGGGCGTGTCATTCACATCGCGCGAATGCTCTTTGGGCGCTTTTCCAACCGATAACAATACTTTGGGTAATCCCTTATCGGTTTTGATGGGTTTGGTATTAATTACCTCAATTAAGAAGTTCCACATGCGCAGAAAATCGTAAGTGTATATGGCTTTATCGCCAACTCCACCAAACAAATCATCTACCGTAGAATTGGCCATAGAGGGTAAATCATCCTCATCATCCATGCCAATTTGGGGATATTCCTGTCCCTTGTTCCAGTCTTCATCGCATTGAAAAAATGAGGCCATCTCATCGCCTTTAAAATCAAAAGCGTCCAGAATGGCATCGTGTAATTCCTCCAAGCTGGCATCCTCACTGATTTCAATATCCCGAAAAACGTCTTCGTTTTCTTTCGTATCTATTAATACGTGGAGAATTAAACTTTTCATTTCCTGTGTTCTGTGTTAACACGAAGTTATAAAATCTTAATGTCTGCGCTGCAAGCAGAGTCCTTTTAATATCAGTACCTTTGCAAAAATTTTTTTGGATGATTACAGTTGAAAATTTATCCCTTCAATTTAACAAGCGTGTATTGTTCGATGATGTGAACATAAAGTTTACTCCGGGGAATTGCTATGGGGTAATTGGAGCGAATGGAGCGGGGAAATCTACCTTTTTAAGAATACTGAGTGGGGAGCAGGATGCAACCACAGGGAAAGCGCATTTAGCCCCAGGAAGCCGCATGGCAGTGCTAAAGCAAAACCACTTTGAGTTTGATGAATTTACCGTACTGAATACGGTTTTGAAAGGCCACGATAAGCTTTGGAAAGTAATGCAAGCCAAAGATGCCATTTATGCAAAGCCCGATTTTTCTGATGAAGATGGAGTGAAAGCATCGGAATTAGAGGCAGAATTTGCAGAAATGGATGGATGGACAGCAGAATCTGATGCGGCCGATTTGTTGAGTGGATTAGGTATCCACGAGGATCTGCACCATACGTTAATGAAAGATATCTCGGGGAAAGAAAAAGTACGGGTGCTTTTGGCACAAGCTCTTTTTGGGAACCCCGATGTTCTTCTTTTGGATGAGCCTACCAACGACCTGGATGCGGAGACCATTATGTGGTTAGAAAACTTCCTGGCCGATTTTAAGAACACAGTGATTGTAGTTTCTCACGACCGTCACTTTTTAGATATGGTTTGTACCCATATCGTGGATATCGATTTTAAGAAAATCCAGCTATTTACTGGAAACTACTCCTTTTGGTATCAAGCAAGTCAGTTGGCTTTAAGACAAAAAGCACAACAGAACCGCAAGGCCGAAGAAAAGAAAAAGGAATTGCAGGAATTTATTTCGCGCTTTAGTGCCAATGCTGCAAAGTCTAAACAGGCTACCAGCCGTAAAAAAATGCTGGAAAAACTGGATATCGCAGAAATTCAGCCTTCCACAAGAAAGTATCCAGCGATCATTTGGGAGCCTAGCCGCGAAGCAGGTGACCAGATTCTGGAGGTTAAAGGTCTTACACAAAAGAACGATGATGGCCTTTTCCTATACCAGGATGTTTCTTTTAAACTCCGCAGAGGAGATAAAGTGGCTTTCTTAGCGAAAGACCCTTTGGCGGTAACCAGTCTTTTTAAGGTTTTGGCAGGAGAGGAAAAACCCATATCCGGTTCTGTAGAGTGGGGGGTAACCACTACACATTCTTACATGCCAAACCACAACGAGAAGTACTTTAACAGCAAACTCAATTTGATTGATTGGCTTCGTCAATATTCGGAGGAGAAGGACGAGACCTTTATCCGGGGATTTTTGGGTAAAATGCTTTTTAGCGGGGAGGAAACCCTTAAATCTTGCCACGTGCTTTCTGGGGGAGAAAAAGTGCGTTGCATGCTAAGTAAAACTATGTTGGAAGGCGCCAATGTGATGATTATGGAAGAGCCTACCAACCACTTAGATCTGGAATCTATTACCGCCTTAAACAACAGTTTGATCGAGTACAAAGAGACCTTACTATTTTCCTCGCATGACCATGAATTTGTTAATACCATTGCTAATCGCATAGTAGAGTTGTCGCCTGCAGGCTTTATAGACCGCGAACTCACCTACGATGAGTATTTGGTTCACCCTGCTGTTAAAAGCGAGCGCGAGAATTTAGTTCCAGCGTAAGTAATGGGTTAATGTGTATTTAGAAAGGCCGTCTGGAATGAATCTGGACGGTCTTTTTTTATGACCAATGCCTTGCAATGGTTTGGTTGGAGACCTTATAATCAAGGTAACCTGTTTACTGATTAGCCTTACATCCTGTTACAGGTTTTTAGTTGGATTAAAATAGAGCTGTATCACTCAGAATTCGATTGTTGTATCTTTGAGTTATGCTTGAAATCAGTGACAGCAATAAAACGAGGGTGAATCTTCTTTGTGTAGATCATCATGTTTCCGAACTGTATATGTTTGGGTCGGGAACCAGATCAGATTTTGATTCAAAGAATAGTGACCTGGATTTTGTTGTTCGCTTTTCCGACAAAGTTTCGGTAGAAGCCTATGCCAGAAATTTTTTCTCCTTGCAGTTTGGTTTAGAGGCTATTTTTAAAAGAAAAATAGATTTACTGACGGTTAAAGAAATCAAAAACCCAATTTTATTGGAGGAAGTGGAGAGTAGTAAAGTTCTTATGTATGCCGCCTAAAAGGGTTTTGAAGTATGTTTTAGATATTGAATCGGTCATTTCAGAGATTGAAAAATTAAAGGAGTTTTCTTAAGGTCGATTCGACCAATTTCAAACAAATCCAATTGCATTAAGGGCAGCTGAAAGGCTCCTGGAAATTATAGGTGAAGCTGTTAGAAATATTCAAAAGATAGATCCTCAAATTCAAATTCGTTATTCCAGGGAAATTATTGGTCTAAGGAATAAAATTGTACATGCCAACGATTCCATTGATCCAGCCTTGCTTTGGGGAATAATTGTGGATGATATACCATCTTTAAAGGAGCAGATTTTGAAGATTAAGAATTCCTATTGATCTCATGGATAGGATATTGAAGCATTTTTGCCGAAAGTTTTTTACACCTTACATACATCCAGACCTAAGAAGGCTTTCTCAAATGAAAATTGCAAAAGAGGCATCTAAGGTTTAACTAAGGTGCAGTCCCAGTTTTTATTGTCAATTTGCCAACAATAGCTCGGAAGAAACACTCCGGGAGCGTATTCAAGTTGCTCCTGAAAAGTGGAGTCCATTCTGCCTAGTTTCCTTCTTTCGCTACAAACTGCATAAGCACAAATCCTTGTTTTAGGTCGATGTGCTGCTTCATCTCTAAGCTCCTAAAATCGGGTTCCTCTTTGAGGTAGGGGCTTTTTAAATACCAAAAGTTTGAGTTTTCTTTCCTTCCCTCAGGAGCTTGAGCCTGCAAAGCACCCTGTTTTTCTAAATAGTAGTTGAGGTAGGAGGGAACACCACAGTAAATAGGTTCCTGGGCTTCGAACTCATAGAGCTTTTCGGCTGCGGATTTCCATGGCTCGCTTCGCCCTTCTTCTATAAATGGGTTTATCCATAAAAAGTTGACTAATGAACTCAGCAAAACAAGGCTTAGAACAATAAAGCTCATCTTTTCTTTTAACCAGGGGTTAGTACCTATTACCATTGCTGCGC
>JBMYJC010000174.1:0-5239 GCA_049594055.1 Luteibaculum sp.
GATTTTTGGCACTAACCAAAACAGATTCAAAGGTTCCGCGGATTCCATAAAAACTCTGACCTAATTGATTCAGGGAGGATTCGTTTAAGGCGGTTCTTAAAATAATCAGTACCGAATCTAATGATGTGATCAGGTTTTCGGCTTTGGCTTTTATTGGAGCAATCTGCTCACTCACGATATCCATGATACCGTCTTCCATGTCGGATATGAGCGTATCTCCTGGCAGGATATAATTTCCCGGCTTTACTTGCAAGTCAATACCTTTTGAACCCAGAATATCTGCAGAAACAATTTTGGCCACTGTTTGCTCTGTCAGTTTCACCTTAGGGTTGGTAATTCTCAGTGCCACCAGCAATTGATCTTGGTTTCCAGGCACAAAATCTATGCTGCTTACCTGCCCCACCTTGAACCCATTAATCCAAATTGGATTAGTTACGGAAAGGCCGTCCACCCTAGGATATATGGCATAATAATTCTGCTGAGGGAGAAATATGTTTTTCCCCTTTAGAAAATTTATCCCGAAAAATGCGATGGCTATTGCTCCTAGAACAAGCAACGCTATTTTTACCTCTTTTTTCAAAATGGTTACTGTTTTTTCAGTTCTTTAATAGCGTCTCGCACATCCACCGGCTCATTGTTTTTTAAGGCAATTACAAAAGCGGATTCAAAGCCTTCCTTCCTTACATCTTTTAAAGACTTCTTCGCTTCATCATAGGTAGGATAGGAACCGTACACGTATTTAAAGCGATTGTCTATCTGCAATTCATCCACTTTATCCAGGCCATTAAAAGCCGATTCGGTGCTTTCTACTTTGCGGGCTGAAGATAGCAATTGAATCCTAAAAACAATGTCGTAAGGATTGTCGCCCGTCTCTTTCGGTTTATTATCTACGTCAGCTGCTCTAGGAACAGGTTTGGATTTAATCACCGTGGCATCTACCGACTCTCTCTGCTCCTTAAATTCTTTAAAAGCCCGGTAAATAGCAGAGGCCATATACACTTGCCCCAGCTCACTCAGCAGGAAGTCCTCCTCGCTCCGATTGGTTAAAAAACCCAACTCTACAAGCACAGAGGGCATGGTGGAACGGTTAAGCACGTATAAAACCCCTTGTTTAACCCCTCTGCTCCTTCTTCCAACCCGATTGGCAAACTGCTGTTCAACGTAATTAGCAAAACTTATGCTCTGATCCTGAAAAGCACTTTGATAAAGTGCGGCAAACATATCTGACTCCGGATTATTGGGATCAAAATCTGAATAGGTTTCCTGGTAATCGTCCTCCATAAAGATTACCGAGTTCTCCATTTTGGTAAGGGCAAGGTTTTCCTTTTCGTACTTAAAGCCCATTACAAAAGTCTCGGTTCCGGAGGCCTCTGTATTCTTTGCCGAGTTGCAATGAATGGAAATAAACAAATCGGCTTTGTTTTTATTGGCAATAACCGTGCGGTCTTTAAGCGTTACAAAGGAATCGTCCTTTCGCGTAAAGATGACCTTGATTTCGGGAAACTCCTCTTTGATGTAATTCCCCAGCTTGAGGGCAACCTCAAGGGCGATATCTTTTTCTGTTTTTTTATAGCGGCCAGTGCCCATATTTCCTGGGTCTTTACCTCCGTGTCCGGCATCAATAACCACTGTTTTTACACTGCTTTGCCCATGTGCAGACAAAGAAATAGAGGCGCCCAAAATAAAAACCAAAGCCCACGTTAATAGGTTGGCCGAGAAAGAATAGGGCCTTCTGAGCTTTTTACACTTCATTTGAGATCGAATTGGTTAGTTTTGCCGTTGAAAAAACAAATTTAGCAGGATAGCATTGGGTTGTTGGGTTTTCAGAAATAGGATTTTCCGCTATCTACTGTTGATAACAACCCTGGTTTTCAATCAGGCTGTCTATGCTCAGCAAGATACGGGCAGTGCTGTACTTCAGAACGCAGCAGACTCCTTAAAATTACCCGGTGATAGCCTAGCTGAAAACACCAAAGATACCCTCCCAAAAAAAATCGGAAATCTATACCTTCCAGAGGACGATCCCTTTGAATCGGAAGTAGTTTACAACGCCAAAGACAGCATCAAGTACGACCTCAAGAATAAGCGGGTATTGCTGTATGGGGAAGGCAAAGTAACCTATGGCTCCATTGAACTCACGGCCGACTACATTGAATATGGTTTTACAACCAACCAAGTTCTGGCAACACCAGTGAGCGATACGGCAGGAAAGCCCATAGGTATTCCCGTTTTTGCAGATGATGGACAGAAATACCAGGCAGATACCATTCGCTACAACTTTAAAACCCGGCAAGGAATCATTAAAAAAGTATCCACCCAAATTGCCGATGGACATGTTTATGGAAAAACCGTTAAGCGCACCTCCGATAACGTTTTATACATAGAATCTGCTGAGTTCTGCCCCTGCGAGAATAAGGATGCAAAAACCCGCATCCACGCTAATAAACTTAAGGTAATCCCCAACGACAAGATTGTGTCCAGTTCATGGGTACTAAAGCTTGGCAAAATCCCTACCCCACTTGCTTTTTTCTTTGGATATTTTCCTAATAACAGTAAAAAAAGTGCTGGGATTGTATTACCGCGATACGGTGATGACCCACAGCGAGGTTTCTTTTTACAGGACTTTGGTTGGTACCAACCCTTAGGTGAGAAAGCAGACTTAAAGTTGCTGGGATCGGTTTTTACGCGAGGAAGCTGGAATACTTCGGCCGATATGCGCTACAAAAGCATCTATCGCTACAACGGTAATTTTAACTTTTTCTACCAGCGCAACCGCACCGGTTTTGTGGAATTACCCAACAGCTATCAGGAAACAACAAACTTCTCTCTTAACTGGAACCACAGCCAGGACGCAAAAGCCAGGCCCAACAGTACATTTCGCTCCTCGGTTAACCTGGCCTCTCGTGGTAATAACCGTAACCGGGTGGGGGTATCCTCGCAGGAGTATTTAACCAACACCTTGCGTTCTAACATTAACTACAGCAGATCTTTTACTGGTAAACCCTACACTTTTGCCGCTACGGCATCTCACAGCCAGAACACCAATACCGGTCAGGTAAACATTAGCCTTCCGCAACTTACCTTTAACATGAGCCGGGTTTATTTGCCTTTAGGTTTCTTAAAAGCCGAGGGCAATGGAAAAACCATGTGGTACGAGAAAATTGGTTTGAATTACTCGGCTAACTTCAGCAATCAGATCTCCACTTACGATAGCTTGATTAGCGCAAGGAATATCAACTTTCTGCGGAGCCAAATGCAAAATGGTATTCGGCACAATGCCACTATGAGCACCTCGCTAAAAAAATGGTTTTTCACCATCAACCCTTCAGTAGATCTTACTTCCAGGAATTATTTCAGGAGAATAAATAAGCGCTTTGATAACGAAACCCAGGAAACCATTACCGATACCATTCCTGGCTTTTACAATGTATATGATTATGGTTTTAACACCTCGGTTACCACCAACTTGTACGGGATGTTTACCTACAAAAAGGGTCCGGTAAAAGCTATTCGCCACTTGATTACCCCTACGGCAAACTTCTTTTACCGCCCAGGTAACGATTATCGTCAATTTGGTTTTTTCGGCAATAACGGTGAATACCAAAGTTACACCCCTTATGATGGAGCTATTTACGGAGTACCCAGCCCAAATGAATCGGCTGGTTTGGGCTTAAACCTTCAGAATAATCTGGAAGCTAAGATTCGAGA
This sequence comes from Luteibaculum sp., assembly GCA_049594055.1. Classification (GTDB taxonomy): domain Bacteria; phylum Bacteroidota; class Bacteroidia; order Flavobacteriales_D; family Luteibaculaceae; genus Luteibaculum. Next base: position 3,709 of record JBMYJC010000174.1, read on the forward strand.
TAGAAAAGACACCACTGGTACTGGGACTAAAAAAATAAAGCTACTGGAGGCACTAAACTTTTCTTCCAACCATGATTTTTTAAGGGATTCTATCAAGTGGTCTCCCATAAATATGCAAGCTCGAACCAACTTAATTCAAACTCTGTCTCTGAACTACAACGCCACACTAGATCCATACGGCTACGATGGTACTGGACAACAAGTGAATGAGTCTCTGATAAAACAGCGCGATCAATTGTTGCGGGTGGCAAACCAGAATTTTGCGCTTACCTATTCGTACCGCCCCGGCATGTACAAAAACAAAGATGAAAAAGAGAAAAAAGATTCTTCTTTTGTATCCACCCTATACTACGGAATAAAACCAGACATCAGCATTAGCTACAACTATACAATCTCTCAGAATTTCGACACTGATAAAGGGAGATTTGAAAACGTGGAATCTCCCAACACCATTACGGTAAGTGGTAGCATTGATTTCTTTAGCAAGGTGCAAATACGCTATAGCACGGGTTACGATTTTATAGCCAAAAAAGTACCCTTTACGCAGTTTAATGTTTATGTAGACCTTAATTGCTGGGAGTTTAGCGCCAACTTTGTTCCTTTTGGCAATGTGCGTAGTTACTCGGTTGCACTGAACATGAAATCTGCCCTGCTTAAAGACGTGAAATTAGAACGCAACAGGACCTTCCAAGAATTTTAGACCATGGCAAAAAATCCATTCAACTCAAGCAAAGGACCCAAACCAGTTGGCCCATACAGTCACGGAGCATGGGCTGGTACTACCTTTTATTTAAGCGGACAAATAGCCTTAGACAAGGCTGGCAATATGCTTCAAGAGAACATTGCCCTTGAAACCAAGCAGGTGATGCTAAACATTAAAAGCTTGCTAGAAGATGCCGGTTTAAGTATGGACCACATTGTAAAATGCAGCATTTTCCTTAGCGACATGGGTCTTTTTGCCGAGGTGAATGAAGTTTACAAAAGCTATTTTCCGGAAAACCCTCCGGCAAGGGAATGTGTTGCCGTTAAAGGTCTTCCAAAAAATGCTAATGTGGAAATCTCCGTAATAGCCGCTAAGTAGCTTAGGCCAAGTGTTTTAGTTGTGTGCTGTACAAGCCTATAAACAACCCGTTGATAAATAGCACAGTATAGAACAAAATTGGAACGTAGCCCACAATAAAGAGTGGAACAATGAATTGAAGAGCTGCTCCAAAAACATAGAGGAAATATCCTTTTCTGCTCATTCTAAACATTAAAATAGCACCAAACAGGGTTACCAGAGAAAGAATAAGGTCGTTTAAGGCTAATTCCACTTGATGACCCACCATTGTTTCTGCTTGTCCCATTATACTTTCCAAAAAACCGGCTGCTGCTTCTCCGCCTTCTTCATCTTCCAACTCATCCATGGCGTCTTCCATTTCGTAGCGAGACTCCTCTATAATTTCTGAAGCTGCTTCAGAATACACCGAGCCAGTCGCAAAGGATATGGTCTTGGAAATTACACTCCAACCAGAACCAACAAAGGTTAAAA
>JBMYJC010000175.1:0-5216 GCA_049594055.1 Luteibaculum sp.
AGCATAACGATTGCGTCCTTTAAGCTTGCGTTGTTCACGCTGTAAATTTCCTCCGCAGTTAATTGCAAGCCTTTCGCCTGCATATCAGTGTAATTCAATCGCTTAATAAGCAAAGGAAGCCACATGCCTTCATCTGCCTTAGCAAATGGCATTACAAAAAGCAGTGCCATCAACGCTAATCCTAACTTTCTCATATTTCTGTTTAATTTTTTCATCGCTGGCAAATATAGCTGCCCAACTTTGACTTCCGCGGCACGAAATGCTTAGAAGGTCGGATTCTTACATAGTCGGGTTGTAGAAACTAAAAAAGGGGCCGAAGCCCCTTTAACCACAGTTTGAATTATTAAACCCTATTTGCTGATGAACAACTTTTGAGTTGTACCAGAAGCGTTGCTTACTAAATAGGTACCCGGTGTTAGCGTATCCAAGTTTAATGAAGTGCTATTTTTTACCGAAAGAACTTCTCTCCCCTGTAGATCTACAATACGGTAATCGCCCGCTATATTGGTTCTAACCACGCTTCCATTGTTTGGATTTGGGAAAAGTTTAAATGAATTTTTCTCATTGTTTAATTCCTTCACAGAGGTGGGAACATCCACACTGAAAAAAGAAACAGTTCCACTTATTTCGTTGGCTGTAATCAACATATCAAAACCCGTTGGGCTAACTGCAGCGGGTACAAATTTTATGTCTTCAACCCCTAAATCTCCAGCGTTAGAATCATCTGCAGGCACACTAAAATTGCGGTTTAGAAAGTAACCCAGGTTTATTGGCGCTATTGGATTAGAAATGTCGTAAACGAATATTCCACCCATACGCTCCATACCAATAAATGCATAGGTAGCGCCTCCAATTGTAGCTATTTCAATAGCCTCTGGCTCTGGACCTTTGTCATCACTACGGTTTTTGTAGGAGTCGTTGTCATCGTTAGTAGAGTTAAATTGCTCTGGAAAATCGGCTGCAATGGTTTGCTCAAAATCGTCTCCAGAGTCATACACTAAATTTCCAGTGGCATCGTAGATGGAGAAAGAACGAGTTCCGTAGGCATAAAGCTCCTCGTATTCCCCATCATTATCCGTATCGCCAAGGGTTGTGGTAATATTCAAACGACCTAGCACAGTATCATTTTGGATTAGATTGCGATTTGGAAATGCCACTAGGTCCAATACCAAATCGGCAACTCTTTCTTCTTCGCTAAAAGCATCATAGTCGCGGCTATCTCCTTCGTTGGCAGTGGCAAAATAGGTTTGTCCAGCTATTTCGAAGCTCTTAATTGCATCCGGTAATGGCATACCAAAAACCTGGCGAGGGATGATAGCAATTTGCTCTGCGCGGTTGCTGGCATCAAACCCATTTCCGGGAAGGGCATGATTTTTAAAACCAAGACCTACGATGTCGGTAATGGTTTTGCTGTTTAAATCCACAATAGCAACTGCATTGTTTTCTTGCAATCCAACAAATGCAGTGGAGTTATCAGGAGAAATGGTGATGTATTCCGGTTCCATGTCCTGAGCAACAGTTGCGGCACCATCATTTCCAAAAACGCGGGTGGAAGCATCTAGCATTTGCGGTGTAAAACCTGAAAAATCCAGGGTAGTTACATTGGCTTGCGTTAAACTTGCAACACCGCCAGAAATATCAATGATGCTAATGCTACCAATAGGATCGTTTAGGTAATCGTCTGATGGCTCTCCTTCGTTTGCGGTCATAACGATATTACCATCAGAGGAAATGGTAACCATATCGGGCAAATTTCCTACCTCAACATCCGTGATGTAATTTCCGTCTAAATCGAAGAAAACGGCTTTTCCATTTGCTAAACCATCGGTACTCTCAACGGCTGCAACTACCACATTTCCGCTTACCGCCACACTGTTTGCGTTGCTTCCGTAAGTAGTAATTTCTATGTTTTTAATAAAGCTAGGATTACTTGGATCGCTCACATCAAGAATTCCAATGCTAGCGGCATCGGCATTGGTGAAGAATACCTGCTGGTTAATGGAATCATAGGCTACAATCTCTGCAGCACCTTCATCAAAAACCATGGTTTTGTATGTGCCAATAAGGCTGATGTTACTTTGTGCAAAGGTTCCAACAGCAATTAATAATGAACAAGCGAGTAGAAGTTTTTTCATGTCTTAGATTTTGGCCAAAAAAACTCCTGTTGCAATTCGTACTCTTTAACGCAGCATTAACTTTCTGTTAGATTTTAAGCTTTTCGGGAATAAACTTCTTTTAGCCTTTATTTAAACAAAATCTTGTTAAGTGCTGATTTATTACAGGTCGAATTAATTGACAAAGTGCCTATGAAATAATACCATGCGGGCAGAACCCAAAAACAATACATGCAATGAGAATTTTTACTTTAATTTTTAGTTTTATTACGATATTAAGCTATACGCTTCATAGTCAGGATCTCAGCGAGCGATTGCTCTTTTCTGCTAAGCTAGATGGTGACAATAACACTTCCGTAGTAAATCCCGATGCACAGGGCATAGCCCTTTTTCATTTGAATGCAACGCGAGACAGTCTGTTTGTAAACATTGCAGTTACAAACCTCAACGCTGAATTAGAATCTGTGCAAATACACGAAGGTGTATCAGGAGAGGATGGACCTCCTGTAATGGTTTTAGATAGCGCGGTTTTTAGAAACAAAGTAAACACTGTGATTACAGATAGCTTGTTGGCAGACTTGCTGCCAAGAATGTTTGAAGGAGAACTTTATGTAAACGCCTACTCCGAGAATTTCCCAATACGTGGAAATGCACGTGGACAAATCACTCTGGAACGCGACTTCTCTTTCTTCACCAATCTGGATACTATACAAACAGTTCCACAATCTGAGTCTTCAAACGCTTTTGCCAGTGCAAATTTTAAGCTGGACCAAAATGCCGATAGCTTGCAAGTAAAGCTAGCTACAGTTGGTTTAGAAGAGGAAATTACTGGAATCCATTTGCACCGAGGAGTGGAAGGAGAGACAGGACCTGTTATTGTAGACTTAACTCCCCTTTTGCAAGAGGAATTGCGTATTGATTCACTGATTGCTTTACCTGATTCTTTGAGCAGCGTTATGAAGCAATATGTTGAAAATGGAGAAATCTATTTGAATATCCACACAAGCAGCAATCCTGCTGGTGAGATAAGAGGACAAGCCCTAAGCAGCACAGATCTTTACTTCGACTTTTATGCCGAAGATGAGAATGCAACGCAAAATCCATTGTTTACATCAAACGTAGCGATGGCCGGACATGCCTATTTAAATTCCACGTTTGACACGCTGCGCTACTTTTTTGTGTACGAATTGGATAGTTTAAGTGCCGACCCATTAACAACTAGCTTTAACCTAAATGGAGTTCCAGCCAAAATTCTTACAGCAGATTCCGGAAGGATAAGTGGTGTTTGGACAGCAAGCGATCCTACACAACCATTGAATGCTGCAGCCATTACAGGCCTTTTACAAAATCAGGTTTCCATACAAATTAGCACCACCTTAAATCCGGCGGGAGAATTATCTGGAATTGGCGAAAGAGCGCTGAGAGATGCTTATGTTTTTGATTTGGATACCAACCAGGTAGTAAGTCTGGTTACCGTTAACGAATTGCCACTAGGTGCAGGAATGATTACTGTAAACACCCGTGGAACCAATGCCCATTATATGATGGCCTGGGATAATTTAAGTGGTGAAACTCTGCAAAATACTATCAGTGCAGGCCTGCCAGACGAAACTGGACCCCAGTTGTTTGATTTAAATAATGAAAACAACGGTGCTTTTGGCTACTTAACAACTAACGAAGGGTTTAACGCTAGCGCTGTAGACCTGTTTAATAGGGACTCAGCTTATGTACGTGTGTCAACCATGCAAAATCCCAATGCAGAGTTGCGTGGTAACTTAAATCGCAACTACCGCGAAACGCAGACCACTTCCATTAGGAAAAATGGCGATCTGCTAGCAGGTCTGAGAATGGTACCTAACCCAGCAGGCGATGTCGTTGATCTGCAACTACAATCTAAATCGAATACCCTTGCAAGCATTACTATCTTCGATAGAATCGGTAAAAGAGTATTCAGCGTGAATACCTCTTTAAGACAAGGAAACAACATTGTTAAGTTGGACTTAAGTGGATTGGAAAGAGGCTATTATCTCCTTAATGTAAATGCCAATTCCAGCGTTGTAAGCGATAAGTTTATAAAACAATAGAAGTGCAATACAAATAATCACAGAGGCCCGGAAATCCGGGCCTTTTTTATTTTATTTCGCGCTCAATGCTGTGCCCGCTATTCGTGCCATCTGGTGAATCGATTACCAAATAATAAGTAATTCCATTTTGCACCTTAAGCGGTTGTGAAAATGTATTGGAACTGGATTCGGTAACGAGAGGCTCTGTTCCCAAATCGCTAAGTCCAGTTACCCCCGGATTACTGGATACATTGGTAGTCAAGGGACTATTGAGGTATTCATCCAGATCTGAACAGAACCAAGGCCCATCAGCGCCATAAATCATAAAATCAAAATTCTCTGAAGGATCCTCGGGAATGATAAGCAGATGAAGGAGGCCGTCTTTTTCTGCCGTAAACTTATACCACACTACGTTGTGCTCCCAGGCAAACATATAGGGTACGCGCTCTTTTTGCTTTTTGATCTCGTACTTGGCGCCAATTTTATTGTTTCCAATTACTGGCCCCAGTTTTTCGGGCAAGTCCACCGCACCCAAACAATCTGCGGTTCTAGGCTCCAAATTGTACAAATCGTCAAGTGGATCATCCTGTTGGGCATTCACAAGGAGTGCTGTAAAAAAAACGTAGAGGAAAAGAAAGTATCTCATGGATGCAATTTATGTAACCTATGCAAAACGCATACCGAGTTCTTTTAGCCTTTATACAAAGAGTTTTACAACACCGGTTGCAACCAACGCTCCAATTCCGATACCTCCATACCTTTTCTTTTGGCTAAATCTTCTAGCTGATCGCGCTGTATTTTCCGAATCCCAAAATACCGGCTTTGGGGATGGGCAAAATACCAACCCGAAACCGAGGCCGCTGGAAACATCGCCAAGCTCTCTGTTAAACTCACGCCAATCTTTTCTTCCGCCTCCAGAAGCTGAAACAAGCGTGTTTTTTCTGTATGATCAGGACAAGCTGGATAGCCCGGTGCAGGGCGAATTCCGCGGTATTTTTCTTTGATCAACGATTCATTGTCTAATGTTTCATCTTTGGCA
>JBMYJC010000176.1:0-5175 GCA_049594055.1 Luteibaculum sp.
CCAGATCAACCAATTATTGGAAATGACAGCATAATATCCGTTAGTGCAATCTTTGATGGGGAAAACGTATTCAAAATCAGACGATTTATATCAACACCAAAAGGCTGTTCCTATGCCTTGGACTTTGGAAGCGAGACTTTCTACAACTACCAGGAACCAGACGTAAGCTTTGATGTTGATAACAATAAAATTTGTCGTGGGGATACCGCTTATATTCCGATCAGTGTGAGTGCCTCAGACTCCGTAATTATTGAATACAGTATTAACGGGGTCAAAAAAACCATTACAGCCTCCGCAGATACCTTACTTGCGGTAAAGGAAGATTTTGATTTTGATTTTAGCATAGACTCAGTTTATTATGCCAGCGGTGATGGATGCGGTAAACTGATAGACCTTCAGCAGATATTTGAGGTAAAAGACCCGATTAATTTTGCCGTTACGCCGGTTAAAAACGATTGTGCCGGAGAAACCAAAGGCCAAATTCTTTTAAGCGCGGAGGGCGCGAACACTACCTTTAGCTTAGATGGCAGCACCTACTTCCAAAGAACCTCGTTCGATAACCTGGCATCTGGAACCTATACTGTTTTTGCTAAAGCTGAGAGTGGTTGTATATCTGTTAAACAGGCTACCATTCAAAATAAGTCCAACCTCAAAATTGATGTAGAATCAAAATCTACTACCTGCGGTAACGTAAATGGTGAGCTTAAGGTAACAGCAAGCTTAGGTAGCGAACCTTATCACATATTTATTAATGACGAAGAGGTTTCTAATGGTCTTTTCCAAAACGACCTAACCGAGGGTACTTATAGAATATATGCGTACGACAACCTGACCTGTGAGGTGTTCGACACCATTGTAATCCAACCCAGTACTGGAGTAGATTTTAGTTTTACAGAGAACGGTCCTATTGGATGTGATGCGCCAGATGCTGGAGTAGTAACCATAGCTGCAACAGGTGGATCAGGTAATTTCACTTACCAGTTAAACGAGCAACCCCCACAGGCATCTAATGTATTTAACGGGCTTTTCGCCCAGTTTTATACCCTGCGTGTAATTGATGCCACAGATGGCTGCGTGAAGGAAAAACGCATGCGCATAAAACCGCAAAAGTTATTCCCCTTTACGGTTCGAATTTTGGGAGATTTAAACTGCTCCTACAGTAAAAACGGGCGTGTAGAGGCCATTACTGAGAACAACGGAACAACCTACCTATACTCTTTAGATGGTGTTAATTACAGCTTCAATAAGCTCTTTACCAATGTAAGTGCAGGTCAGTTTCAGTTGTATGCTAAAGAATTGGACGGTTGCCGAAGAGAACAAGTATTGAGCTTTAATATGACAGCTCCGCCTAAATTAAAATCAAGAGTAGTCTACACAGAAGATGTTGATTGCTGGAATGCAAAAGATGGTGTGGTTGGATTGGAAGGCAGCGCTGGTAATGGCGGCCCTTACAAATACAAAAGAATTGGTGAAACCTTTAAGGCAAACGCCGTATTCACAAACCTGGGACAGGGTCTTCACACTTTTGTAACCCAAGACAATAAGGGCTGTACCGATACCTTAAAGGTGAATATTAACGGCCCGGACACCGTGGTTGTAAACGTTACCAAGATTGATAGTGGAAACGGCAAGGCTACACTTAGGGTAAGTGCTACCAATACTTATTTACTCACCCTTTACAGTTTGGATGGTATTAATTATACCACCAATCCTGTTTTCCCTGATGTTGCTCCGGGCACTTATACCTTATACATAAGAGATCAATTGGGATGCGAAACAGTGTACACCTTCTCCTTTACGGTTACAGGAATTTCTGAAAGGGTTGAGCAACTGTTTACTGTGTATCCTAACCCCTTTGAAAATAACTTAAGAATACAATTTAAAAAAGCACCAAACACTGATATAACTAACAACATTAGGCTTTTTGACATAACAGGAAAGCAAGTTGAAATAGAAGTACAAAAATTAAACGAGAGCAGCTTTGAAATTTATTCTGATATTGATCTCGCTAAAGGCACTTACATAATACAAGCCGCAGGCAAATCATTAAAGATTCAGAAGAACTAATACAATAAAGAAACACGGATGGGGGGGCGTCTCGAAAGAGGCGCCCTTCTTATTTTGCCCCTCTAGGAATTAAAAACTGGGGCAGGGAACAGCTCGCACTTTTCGTCTGCTTTTACTGTTGTCTACAAATTCGAAAATGGCAGAGAACTCATGAGCCCCACCAACATTTCCAAACAAGTTGGATACGGTTATGTCGTAACTGTATCCAAAGCGAAAAAAATCTAATTGGGTACCCACCATCACTACAACCGCATCGCGGTTTTGATATTCTTCTTCTCCATCCCCTACTTGTAAACCTCTGTACCAAACACCAAAAAGAATGGGGAAAAATTCGCAGTAGGCACCCACATCAATCTGTGCGGAAATGTTCTGTTGTTTGTAATTAAAAGCACCCCAAATGGCTCGCTCTATCCTGTCCATAGCGCCTCTTCTAATTACATAGCGAAAGCCCCCGTGAACGGAATATTTAGCGGGTAATTTGGCCTGTTCTCCTAATAAAGATTGATTGGGCTCGTTGATATGGTGTGCGGCAAAACCAAACCAGAACGCCTGATTATAAATTAAAGCGCCAGAGGAAAAATCGAAATAAGTCTTGGGGTCCACGTTTACAAATTCTACAGTGGCTCTACCCTGCCCTCTGGCAATCTGATCTGCAAAAACCAACTTGCTCGCATCAACGGATCTCCTGTAACCCGAAAAGGAAAGACCAGGCTTTATCACCCAATTTCTATTCAATTGAAATTGGTAGGCAAAAAAACCACTTGCCGAGGTGTACTGCAAGGCAGCTACCCCTGCCCTATCATGGGTTAGTTGCAACCCAACTCCTGAATTAATTTGAGGCATAAACAAATCATAGGAGGCATTGTAGGTTACAAATTGCTCTTTTAACTCTGGCCACTGATTGCGGTAATTCACCACAAAGCGATGCTCATCTGTACTGCCCGTGAAAGCTGGGTTTATATAAAGAGGCGCGGCATAAAATTGAGAGAACTGTGGATCTTGTGCTTGGGTAAAAGCCCAATTGACCAAAAGGATAATTCCAATGAAAAATGCTCGCTTATTTACCATGAATTAGCGCAAGAGCGTAACGTCTCCTATTTGCTCAAAAGTCTGTCCGTCCTCAAAGGTGGCAACAATTTTATACACATAAACATCTTGTTGGCATAATGTACCATCCGAATATCCATCCCAACCAATATTCACATCCCGAGATTCAAAGATTTTTTCACCCCAACGGGTAAAAATCTCCATTTTAAATTGGATAACGTCTTTATTAAAGGCGAAAAACACATCGTTATTCAAGGAGTTGGGATCATAAAAACCACCCGTTGGCCCCGATGGACTTGGACTAAAAGCGTTGGGCACATCGATAAAGCCCCCTACAACAACGCGGATAGAATTGTTAACCACAAAAGTGTCAGCACAACCGAATTCATTATCCGCTATAAGCTGAACATCATAAGTTCCAGGCGCGCTGTAAAAATGACTGGGACTTTCCTCGGTAGATTTATTGCCATCACCAAAATCCCAGGTATAAAAATCTGCTCCTGTACTTAAGTTCACAAAATCAACGGGGTCCTCATCGGCAAAAACTGTGCTGGGCGAACTGGTAAAAAATGCACTTGCATTTTCATAAACTTCAACTGCCTGTGGTATCTCATGCCTACTGGAGCTTCCATCTGGCCCCGTTACAACAAGGCTAACTGTATAAACTCCTGGGTTATAAAAGGTATATGTTGGGTTAGGCGTATTGGTTGAACCTCCATCTCCAAAATCCCAGAAATAATTATTGGCAAACTGAGACAAATCTGCAAAGCTCAAGGTTAAAGGCCTACAACCTTCTCCCCCTCCAATAAAATCCGCTACGGGTGCGGGTGGATCAATCACTACATTGATAAAAGCAGAATCGGAACATTGCGAACTAAAGGCCTTTAAACGTACTCGATAAGTGCCCCAATAGTCATATGTATTGGAAGCATCACGGGTGTTTACTATTGCACTGGTATCTCCAAAATCCCACTCGTAAGTCCAATTTAAACCGGCGGTAGTATTGGTGAAATTGACGGTTGATGAAGGGAATTTCTGGAAAGTGGGATCTGCATTAAACTGGGCAATTGGATTTCCGTACACCACAAAATCTCTTCTCAGCGTGTCCTTACATCCTTGCCCGTTAGTGGCAATTAATTCAACCCAATGGTTTTGATCGTTTGGAGTGGTATTATCAAATTGCCTGGCCACCGAATTTCCATTATCCGCATCCCCCGATGAAAAGCTCCAATTTAAAATGGACTCCCCTACGCTTTCATTTACCACAGTAATCACATGGGGAGAACATCCGCTTGGAACCGAATCAAATTTGGCTTCAATCTTGGGAAAAACCTGCAAACTTGCCCCTACGGTATCTCTGCATCCATAGGTATTAACCGCCACAAGCTGCAGAGGTCTGTTTTGAATCCCTAAAGTCTCGTTGCTAAATTCCTTCTGAAAACTTAATTGGTCAAGTGAATCGCGTTCGCCTAAGCCGTAATCCCAGATAAAGCTACTTGCTCCCCTGCTAGTATTGGAAAAAGACACGTTCAAGGGTTGACAGCCTGCAGCGGGGCTACGGGTAAATGAGGCTTGTGGGGTAGGATGAATGGTAACATCATCCACAAAGGTATCCCGGCAACCAAAACTGCTTGAAGCAATTAAGCTAAACGGAAAATTGCGGTATACACTATCATCCACATCAAAAAGGATTTTAGGGCTTGCAAGTGCCGAACTCCCAAAAGCTCCAAAATCCCACAAGTAGGAGTTTGCTCCGGAACTGACGTTAAAAAAGTTAACAAAGAAGGGGGCACAACCGGTGTCGCTAAAGGCCGCCTGCGCCCTAACAGGTGGAAAAATAGTTACCTGGCCAAAGGTGGTATCCCTGCAAGAAAATTCGTTTTCAATGATTAGCCTAGGGGTTCTGCTTACGGGACTGGAACCAATATTCACATATTCGTAACTAACAGAACTTCCCGTATTCTGCTCCCCAGCACCCGGTTCAAATTGCCAATAATAAGTGTTAGTTCCTGAACTCTGGGGAATAAAACCTACCTCTAGCGGCGTACATCCAGAAGTTTT
>JBMYJC010000177.1:0-5168 GCA_049594055.1 Luteibaculum sp.
GATTCTTCCTGCTGATATACAAGTAAAGCTCACTAATACATAATAGGGATAGTAAATAAAGAAAGCTGTAAAACCTACCTCCTCCAGAATAATAGATATGGAAGAAGCTGAGACACACTAGGGCTGCAGCTGCAAACTTTACCAAGCGATTTTCTGAAATCTTCCCTGCATAGTACCAGGTTAAGGCAATTCCAGCAATTCCAAAAATGAGAGCCAAAACTCTTCCATGGTAATGAGTATCGCCAAAGAGTTTTAGAAAGAGGTTTAGTAAAAGATCAAAGAGAGGGGGATGCGTGTCTCTTTTACAGTAAGCAATTATTTGCTCAAATGAATTTCCTGGTGCTGAGCTCTGCATGGACCAGATCTCATCCAACCAGAGTCCATCGCTAATGTTTATAAGTCGCAATGCCAAGCCAACAATTAGAAGTAGAATTAGAGTTCCAGGTTTGGCCAATTGGTTGATTAGGCGGTTAATCATTCGCGGTTGGAGGGCTTATCGGGTTAATTCTTTAATGATGCTTGTGTGCTGCGGGTATTGCGCAATTAACTTCTCGCGTTGGGCGAGCTCAAAATCCTTAAAATCGAAGCCAGGAGCAACAGTGCATCCTACAAAACTGTAATCTCCCCCCTGGTGAACCTTGGAGGCAAACCAACAATTGGCAGCTACGGTGAGTTGGGGGGTTAAGCCTTGCGAGGGCGATCCAAGCAGCTTTGTTTTTAATATTTCAGTGTTGGGATCAATGACTATAATCTCCAGCGGATCTCCAGCATAAAAATGCCACATTTCATCGGAGCGGATTTTGTGAAAAGCTGAAAAATTGGCGGCAGTGAGTAGGAAGTAAATTCCCGTGGAAACATTTCGTTGTTGTTCCTCCGGGAAGTTGGCTAAACCTGAGGTGTTAACAAGTTGGCTACTCCGATAGCTTTCTTTGAAGAAACCGCCTTCAGGGTGCGGTTCCAATTCGAAGCGTTTAACCAATTCTTTTATCATTTGTAACTGCAATTATACCCGCGAAGGAGTTATCTGCATGCATTATCTTTAGGTGTCAAAGATATTCGATGATCCTATTAATTATTCCACTTATGGTTTTATTTCAATAACCTTACCATCTTTAGAAACAACAATGGGGGTTCCTTTCTCCCTTTTGAAGTCAATCATTTTTATTCGTGCTAATTCTAGGCCTTTTTTAACCTTTTCTTCTAGCTCTTTGAGTTTATTTGATTTCATTGGATTGTTTTAAATGTTCCTGGGTTCCGCAACTTTATACCACAATACAAATAGGCTTTTAGGCTGCAAAGAAAATCGGTCCAACCACGGGTTTGCCCCAACATTTGTTGTACATCCTCTTCGGTAAAATTAAAAGGGAATTCTTTGATAGTGATTTCGCAGGACTCATTTTCCATGGCCTTTAATCCAATCTCTACCTCGCGTTCATTGCCTTGTGGAGACCATCGCAGTCTAATTTTATCCCCTAATACCTCATCCACCCAAACCTGGTGTTTGGCATTTACATCGGCCCATTCCCAGAGAATGCTTTTTCCACTCTCTAAATCACCACTCGCGGAAGAAGTGAAAAAACCAGATAGCTGGTGGGCCTGCACAATGGCTTCCCAAACCAGCTTCCGGGGTTTTTGAATGTAATCTTCAATAAATACTTCCACGGCCTTTTAAATCCCGTTAAAGCTTCTCTATTCGGAAATAAACGCTGCTGTTATAGCTGTCGCTTAGTTGTAGGATGTACAATCCTTTGGTCAGGGAGGATAGATCGATAGCAACCTCTCCATTTCCTAAAGCAAATGATACTTCCTTGATTTTCTTACCATCGTGCTGCAATACCTGAACCTTGTTGAGGTCTTTTAGACCAGGTCCTACAATTTTTAGCGTGTTGCTCACAGGATTTGGAGCTACCGTAAACGATGCCAGGTCATAATTAGCAATACCCGTGCTAAATCCAACCTCGGCAGAGTCGCGGTATGTTTCTCCACAACCATCTGTAACATTGTAGTAGTATACACCTGGAGCAACATTACTTAAATCCGGGCCTTGAACAACAGGGGTGGTTTCCCAGCTAATGGAAATAGGTTCGTTCCCTGAAATCACGTTAACGGTGGCACTTCCATCCGGGCAGCTCGCGCAGGATGCATTGGTACTTTGACTGGTAAATTCTGGTGCAGAGTAAATTCCACTTACATAGGTTCTTAACACTTTGGTATTCCCCATTGCATCAGATACTTCAACGCTATGAATCCCCTGGCAAACATTCTCTATCACCGGGCCGTTTACCGGATTTCCGTCCAGTAAATAAGTCAGTGCTCCATTTTCATTCTCAAAGTTCACAATGATCTGACCATTGCAGTTTTCTTTGCAGGGAACAGTAGCATTCTCGGTGTATAACCAAGCTTTAAAATCGGTAGGTTCTGAACCGTTTTCATTTCCTTCCCAAAGCTTTTTACGGCTGGTATTTAAGAAGCCGCTGGCGCGCTCAAACTGTCCATAAGAAAACATGTTTTGGCAGGGCTCATTGGCGTAATCCATAAAATTCTCAATCATATCGGGTGGATCCAATGCACCCCAGTATCCATTAGAAAACTCATTTTCATTGGAGCAGTTGTTCTTGTCCAAATCACATTCAAAATCTGCTGAAATATTGGCCATCGGGGTGTCAAATACAAAATCATCTTCTTCACAATTACCAGGTGCCCCAGTAAACGGATTCTGCTCATCTGCCCAAATATGGCGCAGTCCCAAATAATGACCTACTTCATGACTTAGGGTTCTTCCTCTCCAAAGGGTGTCTCCATTCTCAACATTAAAGCCAACGGTTGGATAATGAACAACTACTCCTTGCAAGTTGGCCTCTGCTTCCGGATCCCCGCCTTCTTCTTCAGGCATATCCAAAGGAAATGTTGCAAAACCGTAAAGTCCTTCCTGTCCAAATACCGTTAATCTACCTAACCAAATGTTGAGGTACTTTTCAGTATCCCATGCATCTTTTCCTCCGTCTGCGGTGCTTTTAATGGCATCCAAATCTGTAGCACCACCACCAAATGGGAAAATATCAAATCCGCTTACCTCGGTTGCTGTTCTGGTAATTCCATTACTTGGATTTCCATCGGGGTCGGTAGATGCTAGTTCAAATACAATCTTGGTGTCAGTTGCAATGCTGTCGAATATTGCCCGGGTTAGAGAGGTATCCTTATTATCTCGGTTAAAATCTCGGTTCAACAGTTCCAACTGCTGTAGGATAATTGACTCCTCTAGGTTTTGATGAGCCGAATCTTCATCGTACACCACATGAAAAACAACAGGGATCACTATTTTATCTCCTGCTGCTTTTAGATTCATGTTATTGTTCTTTAACCACTTTTGGGCAGCCATTTCAGCTCGGTCAATACCGAGTTGATAATTGTAGTCTTCGGCTATTTTCTTTTGCAGGTAAGGTCTAACCGCGCAAGGTTCCTGGTTTTGCGCATGGGCTGCTAATCCAACAATGCAAGCCAATAGCATTAGGTAAAAGTTTTTCATAACAAAAATTTGCAGTTCGCTAAATTATAAGCTGCTGTTAAACGTCAAGCATTTTTTTCTTGTCGACCTGCTTAACAATCGCATAATATGGTAGAGCTATTTTTGCTGTCACCAATCTTACTATAATGCGATTTCCTCTGTTACTCGTCCTATTCTTATTTAGCATCGCTGTGTTAAAAGCTCAGCAATACGAAGACGGTCAAGGTGTTTGGCTCAAAGGGGATTTTCATGTGCATAGCACCGGGGCAAGTAATGACACGGGTGGAGATAGCTACGTGAAGTCCATCAAAGAAAAAGGGCAGGAGCGAGGCCTTTACTTTGTGGTACTCACAGACCACAGCAACAGTACGGGAAGCGATGTTAGTACTACGGAGGAAGACCCAACCCTGTTTAATATGGGAAATGAATTTCCCCAATGGGATTCGGCCCGAATTTTAACGGAAACGGGGAAATTTATTATGGTCTGTGGAAATGAGATTTCCCCTATTGTGGAAGGAGAAGTTCCACTAACTGCCACCGGACATATTGGATGCGTGCCCAGAAGTTTAAACCCAGAGGAATTTGATACTACGGGCGTATTTATAGATCGCCCAAGGGGCAGTGTAAGTGGTGCTGATGTTTTAGAGCAGAGTAACAATCGCGGAGCATTTTCCATTATCAACCATCCTTATTCTCCTACACCATGGATTAGCTACGATTGGACTAATCTAACCGATTACCACGGGATGGAGGTGTGGAATGGAACGGGTGGATGGGATCCCTTTGACGAGATGGGTTACAACTTATGGCGCACCGATTTGCTTCAAGGGAAAAGAATTACACCGGTTGGTGGAAGCGATAATCACCGGGTTAATAAGGAAGTAGCACTCTTTCCTCCCGACCTCCTAAATCCAGCTTTGGGATTTCCAACTACCTCGGTTTTTGCCAAAGACAGCACCTGGGAAGGAATAGTGGAAGGATTAAACCTCGGTTGGGTTTGTATTCACGAGGGTGAGAGCTTTTTAAGTATTACGCCTCTTAATGATGCTGGGGAGTATACAGAAAAAACAGATTTTACCGCTTTCCGTTTACGAGGAAAATTAGATGAAAGGGCTCCAATTCCATTCACCCTTCAGCTGAGAAATGCCATCTCTGCAATTGATCAACGCCCATACTATGGAACAACAGAAGTGCTGGAAATAATTCCTTATTCATCCATTATACAACCCGGAGAATCATTTGATGTGGAGGTGCCTGTTCTAAGCAACTTAGGGCTGTTTACGGCCACCTTGCTGCCCTCGGCTCCACTCAGTGCAGGGAATGAGACCCATTATGTGGCTTTATCTAGGGCTGTGTTGGGAAGCAGTTTAACAAACCGCGTGGAAAATCAGGTTCCAGAGGAGTTTTTTAAGCTGGCAAGTGGTCAGGACGCTATTCATGTGAAATTTCGTGCTGCTGTTAGTGAAGAGGTGGAAATTCACCTTTTTAGCCAGAATGGAATGGAATTAAAAAAAGAGACTATGAAAGCGAACGGTAAGCTTCAGTCAATCTCCTATAGCAACCTAAAACCTGGGTTGTATATCATCAGGCTTAACTATTCGGGTAGCAAAAAATCCTTTGCCCGGCGTATCATGCTTTTTTAGGCTTCTTGGGATAAATGATT
>JBMYJC010000178.1:0-5152 GCA_049594055.1 Luteibaculum sp.
TTTTAGCAATGGGACATTTAGCTGGAGTTTTTCGCCCTTTATACAAACTGGACAGTTATCTCAAGCCCAGCCAACAACACTTCCTTTAGATACCTCAACCGTATTTAGCTTAACCTACAGCGAAGGGGGCTGCTCAAAAACCGTCCAACAATCAGTTGCAGTGGAATATATGGGCCAAATGCTGCAACATAAGAACCCAATGTTGGTTTGTGAACCCGACAAAGGCGAGAAGCTCATTGCATATACCAACGGAATAGGAGTTTCTTACAAATGGAGCACCAATCCAGGTTTTAATCCGCTGCTTAATAGCAACGCTAGCGATTCTATCATCACGTATTTTCCAAACAATGTGTACTCCGAAATCTATTTAGAGGTAAGCAGCATAAACGGTTGTGTGTACAATGAGCAATTAGTTGTTTCCGCTTTAACCGCCCTTCCAGGCATTACATCTAAAGACACCGTTTGCCTGGGAGACACGGTTCTGTTAAAGGTGGATGCAAGTTTTTTAGCCATTCCTCCCGATGTGGTGTACTGGGAGCCCAGTTCCAAAATGGATTCTATACCAGCCCAAGGGGATAGCATCAATTATTTTGCAAACGAGGTTGGAACCGTAAGTGCCCATTTTTATTTTCAAGGTGGCTGCGTGCGATCAATCTCAAAATACATTCAATTTTCTCCCATCCATTACCACTATCCCGAAATCATAAACACAAAATCAAGCTTGTTCCCAGATGAGCCCTTCTCGCTGATCGTTCAAAATCCAGATCCAAAAATTAAGTATCAATGGATTCCTGCGGGATTGGATCAAAATGACTCGCTGGCAGAACAAAGCTATCGCTCTAACGACAGCTTAAAGCAAGTTCAACTCCTTTTGGATGATGGGCTTTGTACCAGGTCAGTGTACTTCAGCCTCAAACAAGAGGAGCTAAAATGCGCGGAACCCTTTGTTCCCAATGCATTTAGCCCAAATGGAGATCTTGAAAATGATGTGTTATTTGTGCGCGGAAAAAACTTAGAGGCGGTTTCCCTCTCTATTTATGACCGCTGGGGGCAGGAAGTTTTCTCCACTCAAAACCAACAATTGGGTTGGAATGGTACATTTGAGGATAAGCCACTACATCCCGGAATTTACGTTTATAGCTTAAAGGCCCGATGCGTGAGTGGTGAGTTGTTTACTAAATCGGGTAACATTACCTTGTTGCGATAATTATGCTGCGAAAAATCCTGACTTTATTTTTTGTATTCCTGGCCACTATGGCTTGGTCTCAGGATTTGCATTTTACCCATTACAACAAGAACCCCTTGTATATAAATCCTGCTTTAGCAGGGAAATTTGCCGGGAAGTACAAAATGATGCTTATTTCCCGTGATCAGTGGAGTACCGTAAGTGTACCCTACAAAAGTTTTGGTGCCATGGTAGAGGCCTCATCCCTTGCGGGTAAATCACCCCTGGGAACGGCTCTCTCGCTTTATCGCGATGTTGCAGGAGACTCTAGATTTACCACTACCAAAGTGGATATTGGCGCCAGTTATACGGTGCCCATAAACTACAATCGCAGTTCGGTTATAACCTTCGGATTGCAAGGGGGCTTGCACCATTACGGATTAGATTACTCCAAACTTCAATTCGATAATCAATACACTGAAGAATCGGGGTTTAACCCAGGTTTACCTGCCCGCGAAAACTTTAATCAAACAGCCGTTCTTTCACCGGCTGCCAGTGCTGGAGTTGCCTTCTTAAAGCAAGCAGGTCGTTATACGGTAGTGGCCGGTGTGGGAGCTTACAACTTGCTTCAGGGAGATTTAGGTTTTACCCGGCAAGGTGTAGATGATGTTCAACAGCAAATCCGTTTAAATTATTACCTCAGTGTGGAATATTTAATGGGTAAAGTGGTTTTGGTTCCTTCCTTTTTAAGAACCCAAAGCTCTGTCCTTCATGAGACCATTATAGGAATGGAAGCCCGCTATCAACCCCAGGATCGCAGTCCGGAATTTAGCCTGGGTACTATGTATCGTTTTCAGGATGCCCTTGCCTTAACCGTAGGAATTAATTACAGTCCCTGGGAGATTGGATTTAGCTATGATATTAACACCTCCACACTTTACAGAGCAAGCCGTGGGTATGGTGCCATAGAAGTTTTCTTATCCTACATTATCCAACCCACTAACCAACGGGTGAGTGAAAAGAATCGCTTTCAGGTTTGTCCAAGCTTTATTTAATGGTATTGCTACCAATACGCGAGCAGGTGCTAATCAAAAGAAACTATTTTTAGGCCCTGAAATGCTCAAATACTCGCTCTGCCTATTTGCTCTATTCGCCCTGTTTGCAGTCCAAGCTCAGAAGAGTGCTGCAGACTACAATGCTGAAGGTAAGGCGGCCCTGGAAAATGGCAACCCCTACCTTGCCGAGCGCATATTTCAAAAATCAGTAAAAGAATATCCTACCGATTTAGATGCACTCTACTTGTATGGAACAACCCTGCTAAAGATTAACGAGTACTTGTCTGCAAGCCGCATCATTCAAAGGGCATATAATCTGGATGAGGAGAGTAAATACCCCGAGTTAATCTACCTGCTGGCCCGATCGCAAAAAAGTGCAGGATTGTTGGATGAATCTTTAGAAAGCTACCGGCAGATATATGTTTTAACCCAAGACAAGCCAAAATCGCCAGAGCACAAAAAAGCCGCCCGAGAATTGGCCACCATTAAAAGAATTATTGATGGCGAATTCCAGGGCCCAGATTCGGTTATTAAAAACTTGTCTGGCTTAAATACAGATGAATCAGATTTTGCGCCCTTTTATCTGAGCGATGAGGAAATGATATACAGCTCTAGTGAAGGGGTTTTCGATTACACCGAAAATATTTCCATTAATCTCTATTTATCCAAATACAGGCAGGACGATTGGGGTAAGGGTAGAAAACTTCCAGGTACGGTTAATCCAAGCGGTATATCCACTGCTAATGGCGTATTAAATCCCGATAGCACAAGATTTTTTTACACCGCATGCAGAGGTGCGGAACCTTGTAAAATTTACAGTTGTGACTACAACAATGGCTCTTTTGGAATTGGAAGACCAATCAGATTATTTGAGAAGAATTTTAATTGCAGCCACCCCTATCCTTTCAAGACCGAAGACGGGCAGGAAGGATTGCTATTTACCGCTATCACTGATTCTGGATTTGGTGGTTTAGACATTTATCTGGCCTGGAAAGAGAGTGAAGGAAAGTATAGCACCGCAACTAATCTTGGTCCCTTTATCAATAGTCCTAAAGATGAATTGTCTCCCTTTTACATTCCAGAAAAAGATGTGCTATTCTTAAGTTCCTCCTGGCCCGGCGGAATGGGGGAAAACGACATTTTTTATTGCTACACGCCAGACCTTCAAAGATTTAGCCAACTCATTAATCTTAAAGAACCCTTTAACTCCCCTGCTAACGACAGCTATTTTAAGCTTAAAAAAGGATGGCAAAAAGGGGTCTTGGTTTCTAACCGGGAGGGAGGTAAAAAGAATCGCTACCAAACTTGTTGCAACGATATTTACGAGTTTGATTACGACTTTGACAAAATCCATAGCGACCACGACCTATTGATGGCACAGCTCTTAGACACGATTCAATATTTGAATCTGGACAAAGAGGTTTTGCTCATGGAAGAAGTAAACCAACTGGTTGATTCGCTTAGAGATCTTCTTCCCATTCCCCTGTATTTTCACAACGATGAACCCAACCCCAAGAGTACTACCAGGACTACTTCACTAACCTATGATCAGGCTTTAAATAGCTATAGAGCAAAAAGGGAGGAATATCTGGAAATAAACCCCAGCCCACAGGTAAAAAACTTTTTTGACTCTACCCTCAGCATTTCTTTTGATCGATTCAACACCTTTTTAGATATTCTTAAACGGCTGCATAAAATAACTCCCTACCCTATTGTTCTTGCGGTAAGAGGCTATGCATCACCATTGGCAAAATCAGATTACAACATTTTTCTCAGCGAGCGCAGAATAGCCAGTTTGCAAAATTATTTCTACTCCAAAGGATTTGACACTGAGGAAACTCCCGTAGAATGGGTGATTAACCCCTATGGAGAGAGCGAGGCGGCTCAAGGAGTAAGCGACAAACTATCGGATATAAAAAACTCAGTTTATAGCTTGGGGGCCATGCTGGAGAGGCGCGTGGAGGTTCAATGGTTACAGCTGGATAAGTCTCGTTTGTTGAGGGATACGGTGTTGTTAAAAAAGAAGGAGGAGGAAGAAGTACAAACCCTTTTTTATCCATTGGGAAGGATAAAAACCAATACGCTTAAAAAGGCTGTTATCGCTTTGTACAATCCTTTTGATAGCAAACTGGATATAGCAGAAATTAGAAGCACATGCAACTGCACTGATGTACATTTAGAAAACTACAACATTGGAAAAGGGCAATCCATTCCTGTGGAATTGGAGATTATTGGCCCGGAAAAAGTAGGCGATTACAATGTTGAAATCATGTTTTATCCCGCCGCAGAAAATCAAAAACCTATTCGAGTGGTTTTGGGGCTTGAAGCTGAAAAATAGCCTCACCTAAATCTAAGTTTATGCAGCAAAAGGACAGACTTCCGGTATTGATTACCGGCCTAATTAGCTTAATCCTTTTGGCAGTCTATTATGGCCCCATGCTTTGGGAGCCCAATTCCTATATGTTTTCCCATAGCGTAGATGCCTTAAAAAATTACTTTGCATTTGCCTACTACGTCCAGCACAATGAAGGCCTCAGCAACTTCTGGGGACTAAATCACCCCTTCGGAGAGAGCTTTTTACTTACCGATGGACATGCCTTAGTAGGCCTAATGGTCAAAGGTTTAGGGCAACTTTTTCCTGCGCTTACAAGGCATCCGGTTGCCATTCTCAATCTACTTTTAATTGTAACTCAGGTTCTTTGCCCCATTTTTGTTTTTCAGATTTTGAGGCACTATGGACTTAAAACCCCATGGACAATTTTTTTCTCACTGCTTATTTGGTTTTTAAATCCTCAAATTTTTCGCCTGGGAGGACACTTTAGCCTTTCCTATCCATTTTTTATCCCCTGGATCTGGTTACTAATTATTCGAATAAAGCAGGACAAAATCCACTGTATCTGGGTCTTAGCAATTGCCCTTTTAATTGCATTTT
>JBMYJC010000179.1:0-5151 GCA_049594055.1 Luteibaculum sp.
CGCTCAACATCTCAATTCCTCTTGAACTGGAACCTGGTTTCAGCGGTGGATTATTGGGTTTAAACCGCTACCCTGAATACTGGCGGGTTTGGATTGACTTAAACAGGGATGGGGATTTTGAGGATGAAGATGAGCTAATTGCGGACTCCCAACGCGCCATGCGAAACAATTTCCAGACGAACATTACCATACCTAACAAAGGATACACTGGACAAACAAGAATTCGTGTAAGCATGAAGTACAATGCAGGGCAAACGGCTTGTGAAACCTTTCCAGAGGGTGAAGTGGAAGACTACAGTGTATTCTTAGTGAATGGAAGCACTACAAGCGTTGAGGGGCACTCCATGTCCTCAGCCACACTGTTCCCCAACCCTAGCCAAGGTAAATTTGAAATAGGCGGGTTAAAAGCTGGAAGCTACGAGATTACTGTTCGCGATTTGAGTGGAAAACTCCTAATTCAGCAAAATATAACCCAACAAAGCAACCAAGTACTAACAGAAAACTGGCCGCAGGGAGTTTATTTTGTTAATCTAAGCAATGAACAGGGTGCCAATAAAAGCTTCCGGTTGAGCGTGTTGGATTAGTCCTCACGCAGATTCATAAAATCATTGGTATTGTGAACCAGGCTTGTATCTGGGGTTGACCCGTTGGTAATAAAAGTGAAAAAGACTTCCGTACTGTTCTTAAACTGGTCCTTAGCTACAACAGAGCCTGTATAATTAACATTAGGAACCAAATTTGTAAATGTGTAGGATCGGGCTCTAAAATTCACTTTCTCTGCTTGGCCGTTTAGATATACGTCATATAATACGCTATCTAAATCCGGGTCGAAAGATTGAGTCCATGTTATGGACGCATTGGTCTCATTAACTTGAGAAATACTAACCAGAAACTCAGATGGAGCGCCATTCTTAAATTCCGGGAGAGGATCAGCACAGGAAATAACTGCCAAACAAAGGGCGACTAATACAATACGCACGATCAGTAAATTTTGACGAAGATAAACTTTTGCAATGTGGCATAAAAAAGGCCGGAAAAAACGATCCGGCCTTGTAAAAAAAATAACCTTGGTTAGGCAGTAGTGCTTGCCTCTAATAGGGCATTCGTTTTGCTTACGGCATCAGCGCTCTCTATCAAGTTTGCTTTTTCCGCTTCATCTAACTCAATCTCCACAATTTTCTCAATCCCCTTAGCACCAATAATACAAGGAACACCAATAGCAATATCATTTAATCCGTACTCGCCTTCCAATAAACATGAACACGGGAACATCTTTTTAGAATCGGTTGCAATGGCCTGAACCATAGCAGATACTGCCGCACCCGGTGCATACCAAGCAGAAGTACCTAACATTTTAGTTAAGGTAGCCCCTCCTACTTTTGTCGCTTCCTTTACCTCATTCAGGCGGTCGGCACTTAAAAATTTCGAAACAGGCACAGAATTTCTGGTAGCTAAACGTGTTAAAGGAATCATTCCCGTATCACTGTGGCCACCGATAACCATGCCATCTACGTCTGATGCTGGACAGTCTAATGCCTCTGCCAGACGATATTTAAAACGTGCAGAATCCAGGGCACCACCCATACCTATTATTCTATGCTTAGGTAGACCTAAAGATTTATGGGCTAAATAAGTCATGGTATCCATTGGATTAGACACAACAATTATTATTGCCTCTGGCGAGTGCTTTATAATATTCTGCGCTACCTCCTTTACAATGCCTGCATTGATACCAATCAATTCCTCACGGGTCATACCTGGTTTTCTTGGAATACCCGAGGTAATTACAGCCACATGACTTCCCGCTGTCTTGCTATAATCGTTTGTAGCCCCAGTAATTTTAGTATCAAACCCATTAAGAGAAGCGGTTTGCATTAAGTCCATGGCTTTGCCCTCTGCAAAATCTGGCTTAATGTCCACAAGCACCACTTCGGCTGCAAAATCTTTAATTGCGATATACTCTGCGCAGCTGGCACCAACTGCTCCGGCTCCTACTACCGTAACTTTCATATTAATCAGTTTTTAATCATTTTCGTGGCCAAAGGTAACGAACACCGAGAAAGATATAGCGCTCATCGTTTAATTTTTGCAAAGCCTCGGTAGTGCAAGCAACCGCTGAGAATTGAGTGCGTCTAGAAATCGACAGTATATGGTAAGCCTGAGTAAGGAGTTAGAGGAGGCAATTAAAGGTTGCTGTGAGAATGACAGGAAATCTCAGGAGTGGATTCATAAACGGTATTACGCAACCTTGTTACCCATTTGTTTGCGCTATACGCGAAACATGGATCAAGCCGAGGATATACTGCAGAATAGCTTCATAAAGATCTTTAACAGTATAGATCGATATGAGTTTAAAGGTTCTTTTGAAGGTTGGTTAAAACGGATTGTGGTGAATACAGCAATTGATTTTCACCGCTCTAAAAAATCAGATTTCCTGCTACTTCCGGAAGATAAATCAATGGAAGATTTTGATCGGGAGGATGAATTTGAGGATGAAGAGCTTAACTATCCATACACTCCTAAGCAGGTGATGGCGGCAATACAAAAGCTAACTCCTGCTTACCAAGCGGTTTTTAACTTGTATGTCATAGAGGATTACACACACAAGGAAATAGCTGAAATGCTTGGAGTAAGTATAGGAACCTCCAAATCCAACCTTTTAAAGGCAAAAATTAGATTAAGAAAAATTTTGGACGAGCAGTTCGAAAAGAACGAAATATAGGATGAGCAATTTTGAGAAGTTTATAAAGCAAAGTGCCGAGCAGTATGAGGTATCATACAATGCCAACCACTGGAAAAAGGTGGAGAAAGAACTTCCAAGGAAAAAAGGTAGTTCCTGGGTTTGGGCAGCAGGTGTGGCAATAGTTGGCGCCACGCTAGCTATTGCTTTCTGGCCCACCGAGGAGCCTAAGCAACCATTTACCCCCAAGGAAACTACAAACAGTAAAAAAATCGAATTACCTGAAACTCCAACTCAGGAACCGATAAACACTGAAACTACTATTGAGGAAACAACATTACCAGTTGTTGAAGGAAAGAATCCTGCGCAAGAATCAAGTAAGAAAACAGATTTAAATACGCCAGAACCGATAGTAAAACCAGAACCAAAACAGGAAAAAGTATTTACAAACACGGCACCAGCGGGTAGTTCCAAAAGTGCGGAACAAAGCTTTGTTATAATTGCTGACCGCACCGAGGTTTGTCCTGGAGAACGTATACAATTTAGTGCAAATAGCCAGGATCCTGTTACTTACCGATGGACCTTTGGGGATGGAACAGAATCCACCTTACCCAGCCCAACCCATCAATACAAAAAGGCGGGTAACTACTCTGTTTCTCTTGAGACCACTTCATTACTAAGTGGTAAGAAAACCAGAAAGCTGTTTGATTCAAACATACAGGTCAACCCAAAACCACAAGCAAATTTTGATTACCAGATTCTCGAATCTAAAGACTTTAACCAGCCAGTAGCTATAACTGCTAACTCACAAGAGTACAGTTCAGTTGAGTGGATTATTGACGGAAAGGAATTCAAAGGAAAATCGGTTGAGCTGGAAATGAATAGGAAAGGGAATTACCCTGCCAGATTAATTGTAGCGAACCGATTTGGTTGCTATGACACGCTGCAACGCAGCATAGTAATACGCAATGATTACAACCTACTCGCACCCAACGCATTTACACCTGATAATGATGGAATTAACGACAATTTTATCCCTTTTGCACTGAAGGAATCTGGCCTTCGCTATGAAATGAAAATTGTTGAGTCTAACTCTGGTGGACTCGTGTTCCAAGGCAATCAGGATGGAAATGGTTGGAACGGAACAGACTTCAGAACAGGAAAAAAAGCAAAACAGGGCAACTACTCCTGGATCGTTACGTTATACAAGAAAGACGGCAGCATAGAAAAATTCCAAGGAAACATTCAGTTGCTAGAAATGTAATAAGACATTAAAGATGCCCGTATGGGTGGGATTAGGTGCAGCCTCTCAGCTTTTAAAGTTGAGGGGCTGCATTGTTTTTATGCGTCTAGATTTAATAGACGCTTTATCAAATTGTTAACGGTATATTAAATGGCTATCCACGCTGTTCCAATTTTTATTCTGAGCTAAACCCCACTATATAAACCCCTTTACAAATTTGACTTTAAGTCAATCACCCTCATTATAGGAATCCCAACTAAATATACTTATCCACAGGTAGGCAACGCATCCCATAGAAACGCTGTCATAACAGTACCTTTACGTTTATCGACAAAAACAAGGCTTTTATCAAAATATGATGCGCAGAATATTATTTTACACCGTCTTAATTACACTGTATTTTCATTGCAGCAATGTTGGATTTTCTCAAAACAAAGTCATTACATCTAACACTTGGACAGAATACTACAGCAACCAAGAACTGACAATCCAGACTAAATACACCAACTGCGAAATTCCAAGCGAGGGACTCTATGCAGAATACATTCTGCTGAAGTTTAAAAACAACACTGGTAATGCTATAGAAGTAAACTGGTATAACGATACCTATTACGATGGAGAATGTACCAATTGCGATCATAACAGTAGAGACAGAAAGCGCACAATAGTTCTAAAACCCTACGAGGAAATTACCGGTGAATGCGGAGTTGGCCTTAACAACGGATTGCGGGTTCATAGCAAATGGACCAAGCTTGCAGGACACCGCGAGCTAGACTTTTTAAAGATTACCGAAATAACTACTACTAAAATCGACCTGAAATGAGAATTATTTATTCTCTACTAACCGCCATAATTTTTAGCGGTTTTACTTTACAAACAGCTGGGCAGTGTACCGTTACTGCAAGCGCAAGTAAAACATCTGTCTATTGCGGGGATTCCGTGAGGTTAGGCGCCCAAGGACAAGGGATTAAAGTCTTTGAAGAAGATTTTAATTCTGGTAGCCCGCAAGGTTGGAATTCAACTGCTTCTGGTGTTGTTGGAATATTTTGCGGAGTAAACTCTCCCGACAACTCAGATTACCTCTGGTTTGGAGGCTCTTCTCCTTCCCCACGTTTTGCTGAGACTCCAGCACTTGACCTTACACCGGGTGGAACCATCCAGTTTTTTATGCGCTACTCGAATAGAGAAGGAGGTGCAGATTGTGAAGATCCAGATGCTCCAGACGAGG
>JBMYJC010000180.1:0-3052 GCA_049594055.1 Luteibaculum sp.
AAATATTACTTCATGCTCATTCTCTTGGTAATAGGGCTTGTTGCCCTGCTTATTGTAAGGAGGTTTGTACTAAAAAGGGTAAGAAAAAAGGTAACCTGGATTGTTCTGGCCCTAACCTCGGTTTCTATTTTATTTTCTGGCGGTGTAGATGCAGTCTTTAACAAGGGCTTGAGTGCACACCAGAAAAAGCGGGTAGAAATTTTGTTAGGTCAGAGTAAAATTGCCATTGGCAGTGGCGGTTTTGCGGGAAAAGGATTTTTAAAAGGCTCATTAACCCGATTTAAGTTTGTTCCAATGCAGAGTACAGACTTTATATTTTGTACGGTTGGTGAAGAGTGGGGCTTTTTAGGAACAGCTTTCACGGTCATTCTATATATCGCTTTACTAATAAGACTTACAGCAATAGCAGAAAGGCAACGAAGTGATTTCTCTCGAATTTTCACCTATGGGGTAGCCTGCATTTTATTTGTCCATTTTACCATCAACATTGGAATGGCTATAGGTTTGGCTCCTGTAATTGGTATCCCTTTGCCCTTCTTTAGTTATGGAGGATCTTCCTTGCTTTCATTCTTTATGATGGTGGCAATTGTGTTGCGCCTTGATTCTCAGCGCCTGGATATCTTAAGGTAGTTTTCCTGTATTTCCCTTAAGAGTTTTTTCCAGATAATTCCCGGAAGGATTAATTGCCGAGCCCCAATTTTTTTACCAAATGTGGTAGGGCGCAACAACGGGTACATGGTTGTTATTTTGATAGAGAAATTTTTACCCGGGTTAATCGCTCCAAATTGAATTTTCTGTCCGGAGTATGGATTTTCTTCAAGCTTCCAAAAAGCTTTCCTAGATTTTTCAAGAATGACCCTTTTGAAGGGATTCAAGGCTAAGTTTCTGACAAAAAAAAGCCTCGAAAATCTTCGAGGCCTTTTTAATTCAAGTTTTAAAAAAAGTGAGCTTAGTAGTAATACTTGTATCGCTCATCGTTAATGTCAGCTTCTTCCATTAATGCCTGGAAAGCTGAGTTTTGTGCGCGATTTTCAATCTGGCTCTTAATAATATTTCTGTTGCTGGCGTAGGAGTTGGTTTCAGGAGCTTCACTTAAACTGGTAACTTTTACCACATATACTCCCATTTCACCTTTTAATGGAACAGAAACAGCCCCTTCAGGTAGTGTAAATGCTTGGCCAACAATTTTTGGCTCTCTCCCTGCACCTGGAATGTTAACCGTACTAAAGGTAACTCCAGTAGCAGTCTGCACTTGGGCATCTATTTTAGAGGCGATAGCATTTAAATCACTTCCAGCCATTTCTGCTTTTAATTTCTCTGCTTTTTTCTCGCGAATAAGGTCTCTTTCCATTTCATCTCTTACCTGAGATAGTTTTGGCTCACCTTTTTCAGAGATCTCGGTTAAGAGGGCAACGACAAATTTGTCATCTAATTCAAGGGGTTCAGAAACATCACCAAGTTCTGCCCCTAACATCCAACGTGCTACCTTATTTGCATTGGCTCCTAAACCTGGTATAAAGCGAGCTCCAGGTGCAATGTCATCAGCTGATTTGGTAACCAATCCTTCTGATTCCACCCCTTCATAAAAGCGCTTGTCGTTATCGTAATTAATGCTGAATTCGCTAGCTGTATTGTAGATTTTCTCTACTGTTCTGGTAGAAGCTTTTAGTGGTCTGCTAATGCTAGCTAACTGTATTTGCTCAACCTCTCTACGGTCTAGAACCTCAATTACGTGCACTCCAAATTGCGATGTAGCTTTTGTAATTTCTCCCTTTTTAGCGTCAAAGCTGGCTTTTTCAAAAGGAGGAACCATTTGGCCCTTTCCAAACCAATCCAAATTACCACCATTAGCTGCAGAACCCTGATCAGCAGAAAGCGTTGAAGCAAGGGCTTCAAAATCACCACCGGTTTTAATCACCTGAATCAAAGAATCGGCACGCTTTTCAACGGCTTCAATGCTTTCATTTCCTTCTTGCTTAAGTAGGATGTGTCTTGCATTTACCTCGGGCACCTTTCCGTTAACCACAACCTTAGAAATTTTCAATTCCTGGTTTTGCTTGTATGGTCCAACCACGGTTCCAACGGTGGAATTAACCAAGATAGAATCGGTAGGGTTTTCTAGGCTTCCTTCTTCGTAAACAAATGGACGGTAAAAAGGAACATCGCTGTTGTCTACAACAAAAGCTGAATCACTCTCAGCAGTTTGAAAATCTTCTTTCAAACGCTCCAGATCAGTGGTGATTTCTTCAATATCGGCTTCGCTCGCCTTCTTTTCAAAAACAACATAATCAATAGAGCGGCTTTCAATCTGCTTGAATTTAGCCTCGCCTTTATGCTCGTTAAAATAATCTTTCAATTCTGCTTCTGTAAAAGAAATGGTAGAATCTGGAACAGAGTTGTAACGCTTGATTACGTAATCGAAATTGATCTTTCGATTCTGCGCTACGTAGTTTTGTTTTGCTTGTAGGCTATTTACGTAAACGCCTTTAGAAATTAGGTTAAAGTACTTTTCCTGAATTCTGGATTTGATTACGTTATCGCGCTGTACCTTCCAATACAATGGATATTGCTCCTGAATTACAGCAAAAAACTGACGTACGTTGTTGGGATCAAATTGGCCTGTTTCAGGATTTTGAAACTGCTGGTTGGAAAGGATAAAATCCAAAATATTGTTTCCAAACCTTACATCATCGTACTCTTCTTTAGAAACTGCCAATCCAAGTTTGTCAAATTCCTTTTCGATAGTTTGCTCGCGTACCAGGTTATTCCATACCTGCTCGCGCAGCTGATTTCTGGAATTATCATCCAAAGTAGCTCCAACCGATTTTTGTGCCTGAGCTAACTCTTCCACACGATATTCAAAATCTCGGCTTTTAACTTCTTTGCCGTTAATTTCTCCAACTACAAGCTGCTCCTGGCCTCCGCCACCACCACTGAAGAAGTCGCCTAAAATAAAAGCGCCCATTGCTCCACCGATTGCTATTAAAAGCAAACCTGATCTCTTTCTAATTTTTCCGATTGTAGCCATGCTGCCCGAATCTTTCCTTAATAA
>JBMYJC010000180.1:3062-5070 GCA_049594055.1 Luteibaculum sp.
TCACCAAAAGGCGTAACAATTCAATTTTAGTGGTACTTGCAGACTCCACCGTTATTAAGAAGTTAGGGATTTGAATTCGCACCCCTTTTTTGGGAATTTCTCCTAACTGATATAAAACTAAGCCCGCCAGGGTGTCATATTCATCACTTTCTGGAAGGTCTATCCTGAATTTTTCGTTGATGTCCTCAATCTCGCAACGTCCCGAGAACAAATATTCATCGTTGGAAATTTTTATCTCCGTTAGCTCGTCTTCATCGTGCTCGTCTTCAATTTCCCCAACAATGGTTAGCATGCCTGAGGTTCCTCCAAACTCGTCAACTACCACTGCAATACCAATTTTGGTGTCTATAAATTGCTTGAGGATTTCCTGGGTGTTTTTACTCTCTGGCACAATAAAAACCGAGCGCAGAATTTCTTTTATACTCGCTGGCTTGGAGAATAAGTCAAAGCTGTGCACATAGCCAATGATATTGTCTATGCTGTCTCTAAAGATTAAAATCTTGCTGAGTTTGGTTTCCACAAAAGCCTTTTTTAGGTCATCAAGGCTCTGCTCAATGTCCATAGCAATTATTTCATTCCGGGGAATCATGCAATCTCTGGCCTTGGATTTTGAGAAATCCAGTGCATTCTGAAAGATTTGAATCTCGTGACCCACATCCTCGCCATTTGAGTTGCCACTTAGAACTTCCTTTACGTAGTGGTCTAAATCTACCTTTCCAAAATTGGTTTCAGCCCGACTCTCTAATCCAAAACCTGCTATGCGTTTCAGGAAAAATTCGCTGATTCCTACGGTGATGATCATGGGAATCCACAAGAGGATAAACACCACAATTAGAGGAACGGCAAAAAGGTTGAGCGACAAGTTGGGTTGAGCAGAGAACAAAACTTTCGGTAAAAACTCTGCGGTAATTAAAATAAGAAGGGTGGAAATGAGGGTTTCGCATAGCAATGCGCTAATGCTGCCCTCTTGAAAGCCAAGAATGGAATGCAATGCAGGGGTTAACACATCGCCCATTTGGATACCAAAGATTACCAGCGCAATATTATTCCCAACCAACATGGCCCCTATAAATTGTGAGGGTCTCTTAAAAAGAAAGGCCAGGATTTTTCCAGCGATAGTACCTTGTTTGTTGTCCAATTCAATTTTTAGCCGATTGGCAGAAACAAATGCAATCTCAGAGCCAGAAAAAAAGGCCGAGGCAAGGATGGTAGAAATGATAATGATAATGCTGACCAGAGGGTCGTCCGAATCCATGAATGCAGATTGTTAGCGAGCTAAAAGTACAATTAAGATTTAAAAATTTCGTCTTCTGAAATTTCTTCGCATCCAATAAAGAAATGCTGTAAAAACCGAGAAGATGAGAAGAAGCCAATCGGGCTGGTTGGTTTTTATCCAGCCATAAATAAAACTGCTTAGGGTAATTAAAGAAAGCGCTAGCATAAAGCGCTCCATAATTAGGTGGTAGTATTTGCCTTTCATTCTTCTACTGCAATATTACCCGATATATTCAGGATTTCGTAGTCTTTAAAATCCTCACGGGCTCTTAGGCCTTTTCCGTAAATAACTCCTGAAGGCTGAGTGATTTTTACAAATTGATCGGTGTAAAATATCCCGGAATCCTGATACCAGATTAATTTTTCAGTATTCAGTTTTTCACCGGCATTATTTTCCACTTGCACATCTTTCTCGGCAATCATCAGCCTATTATCTTCCAGCCAAATGCCATACTGGGCGTTAATTTCAGATTCCACATTACCTAAGGAATCGTAAACAAGCGAGCGAAGTCCATTGGGCATTAAAGTCCAGGCACTGTCTCCTCGAAAACGTTGGATGTGCTCGGAAATAAGCTTAGAATGCAATTTGCCATCCTCGGTGTAGGTAATCTCGGTGTTAAACAACTCCATAACGGGCATTTGCCCATCGGAGCTCACTTTTTGAACATCCTTCACTTCGTTTTTACAAGCAAAAAGCACAGCCATAACGAGTAGGGCTGTGCTTTTTCTGGTA
>JBMYJC010000181.1:0-215 GCA_049594055.1 Luteibaculum sp.
AAAATTTGAGGCCAAATGATGGGGCAATCGTAAGCCCCTCCTGTGCTCTAGGACTCTCCTCTACTCGTATAAAACCATCAATATCATCCTCTAGCTTGGAGAGATTGAGGTGAAAAAAATTGGCATCCTCCCGCCCTACTCCAATTTTTAAGGCACTTAATTTCCGCTTGTGTAAACCCGAGAATCCGAGTGTGGAATCTGGTAGGATTTGATGT